>DASYUQ010000043.1 GCA_036001065.1 Candidatus Methylomirabilota bacterium | reverse complement strand
CCACGAACGACGTACACGGTGCCTTCCTAGTGCCGTTCCAACTTGTTGATACTAAATCTGTCCACGAACGACGTACACGGTGCCTTCCTAGGCGCGAATAGTTGGAACGGCACTAGGCGCGAATAGTTGGAACGGCACTAGTCGCCGATCTCGACCGTGACCGGATCCGGGGCCGGCGCCGGGCGCGCCCGCGTGAAAGTGACCGGCTCCCGGCTCACGCCGACCGTGTCCCCCGCGCGGCGCACCCGCACGAAGTACGGCGCGCCCGTGGCGGCCTCGGGAAAGTCCCGGCGGTAATGGGCGCCCCGGCTCTCCTGCCGCTCGAGCGCGCTGGTGATGATAAGCCTGGCCGCGGTCGCCTGGTTGCGGAGATTCAACCAGTCCTGCCAGGCGAGGTTCAGCGCGGGGCCGCCCGGCACGCCGACGCTCTCCAGGCCGGCCGCGATCCGCTCCACCTCGCTCAGCGCTGCTCCGAGACCTGCCGCCTCTCGCACCAATCCGGCCTTGTCCCACATCACCGATCTCAGATCACGCTGGAGTTGGTAGAGCTCGGGGCCGGTCGCGCGCCCGAGCGGAGCGGCGAGCGCGCGCGCGATTTGCCCGAGGCGCGTCGTCGCCGGCGCGGGGGCCGGACGGTCGGCCACGAACGCGGCCATGGCGTCTCCGGCGATGCCCCCGAAGACGGTGGAGTCGGCGACGCCATTGCCGCCCAGACGGTTGGCCCCGTGCACGCCGCCGGCATCCTCGCCGGCGGCGAAGAGCCCTTCGATGGCGGTGCGGCAGCCGGGGTCGATGACGACGCCGCCCATCAGGAAGTGGGCCGTGGGCCCGACCTCCACGGGCTCGCGGGCCAGATCGCGGCCGAAGTCGCGGCAGCGCTTGACCATCCCCCGGAAGTTGCGCTCGACCACCCCGGCCCCGAGGTGAGAAACGTCGATCCAGACGCCGCCGTTCGGCGTGCCCCGTCCCGCCTCGACCTCGAGGAACGAGGCACGCGCCACCAGATCGCGTGTGGAGCGCTCCATGCGCGCGGGATCGTAGCGCGCCATGAACCGCTCCCCCGCGCCGTTGCGGAGATGGCCGCCGGCGCCGCGCAGCCCTTCCTCGAGGAGGGCCCCCGTCATGAGCGAGCCGGGCACGACGAGTCCGGTGGGATGGAACTGGATCATCTCCATGTCGCGGAGCGGGAGGCCCGCCTGATAGGCGAGCGCGATACCGTCGGCGGACTTGTCGGCCGAGCAGGCGGTCACCTTGTACATCGTGGGGCCGCCGCCCATCGCCAGCAGCGTCGCCCGCGCGCGGAGCGCGAGGAGCCGCCCGCTGCGAATGTCGAGCACGAGCGCGCCGGCGCAGCGGCCCTCGTCGTCGAGAGCCAGCTCCACCGCGCGGCAGTCCTCGAACACCCGCACGTTGACGCGTTCCAGGACCTGCTCCATCAAGCGACTCATGATCTCGATGCCGGTGAGGTCACCTTTGTGGATGGTGCGGTCGTGCGTCTGACCGGCGAACGGCTTCTGGTGGATGCGCCCCTCGGGGGTGCGGTCGAAGAGGCAGCCGTAGCGCGACTCCAGCTCGAGCACCCGCCGGGGCGCCTCGGTGACGAGCGTCCACACCAGCTCCTGGTCGTTGATCCATCCGCCGCCCTTGAGCGTGTCGAGCAGATGCGCGTCCAGCGAATCGGGCTCGGTGAGCACCGCGTTGTAGCCGCCCTGCACCATGCGCGTGCAGCCCGCGCGGCCCAGCAGCCCCTTGACGACGACGCCGATCTGCAGCGTGGCGGAGGCGTCGGCGCAATGCAGCGCGGCGCAGAGGCCCGCGCCGCCCCCGCCCAGCACGAGGACATCGAGGTCGATGATGTCGGGGTCGGGGAGCCCGATCACGAACCCGTGAGGGCCCGGAGCAGGGCGCGGCCCGTGCTGGAGGTCCACGCCTTGGTGCCGAGGGCCTTGCCGAGCAGCGTGCCGTCCCGACCGACGATGAACACGGTGGGCGTCACGGTGACCCCGTACTGCCGGGTCACGCTGCCGTCGGAATCGAGCAGGACGGTGAAGGACGTGTTGTGGGTCTTCACCCAGGCGGCAACCTTGTCACGCGGCTCCTGGATGTCGATGGCGACCACGGCCAGCCCCTTATCCTTGAACTCCCGGTGCACGCGCTCGATCGTCGAGGGCAACTCCCTCGTGCAGTACGGTCACCAGGTCGCCCAGAAGTAGAGCAGCGCCGGACGTCCCCGGAGATCGCCCAGCGCGAGCTGGCCGCCCTCGAGCCGCTCGAGCCTGAACGGCGGCGGCGTCTTCCCCTCGAGCGGAACGATCTGGAGGTCCCAGAGGAGGTCGACGACGTCACCGGCGCCCGTCGCG
>DASYUQ010000042.1 GCA_036001065.1 Candidatus Methylomirabilota bacterium | reverse complement strand
AGCGACCGTCTGTATCGGCTTGCCATCCACATCACGGGGAACGCGATGGACGCCCAAGAGGTCGTGCAGGACGCGCTCTGGAACGCGACGCGGAAGATCGACACCTTCAGGGGAGAGTCCGCCTTCGGGAGCTGGCTCTATCGGATCACGACCAACGCGGCGTACCAGACGCTGCGCCAGCGACGCCACGCGCGCCGGGAAGTCTCGTGGGACGACCGTGCGCCCTCCTTCGACGAGCACGGCCGGCACGTCGAGCCGCCGGCAGATTGGTCGGCCCAAGTGGAGGAGCTAGCCTTGCAGACGGAGCTGCGCGCTCTGCTGACCGCGGCCATCGAGGATCTCCCGGCGGATTACCGCCTCGCGTTCCTGCTCCATGACCTGGAGGGACTGTCGAATCCTGAGACCTCCGAAGTCCTGAGCGTCAGCCTGCCGGCCGTGAAGTCGCGAGTGCACCGCTCGCGTCTATTTCTCCGGAAGCGTCTGGCCGAGTATTTTGAGGGCGCCGGGCTCTCGGCCGGCACGGACCCGATCGGCCCAGCGCGACCGAGAAGACGGCTCGGCGGAGGACCGAGCGAGCGTACCGATTCTGTGACGCTTTCGTAAGCAACGCGTAATCGACTGCCCACGAAAGCATCAGCGTTCGCCGTGGCATGTCTCTGGCATTGCGCGGAGCCTTATCGGAACCCAACGGTGGCTGCTGCGCATCTCACTCATGAGAATGCTACGAGCGAAGGAGGGACCGCTGAGCATGCGGGTCGCCGACGTTATGCAGTCAAAGATCGTGACCATCTCGTCTCAGACCACCGTGCCCGTGGCCGAGCGCCTGATGCATGAGCACGGCGTCCATCACCTGCCGGTCGTGGACAACGGCTTGCTGCTCGGCATCGTTTCCGCTCGCGACCTCGCGCGGGCCTTGCCGTCACCGGCCACGAGTCTGGCCCGGCACGAGGTGACGAGCCTCCTCGATCGCGTGACCGCGAAGGAGATCATGAGTCGGCCCGTGATCGTGGTCGAGCCCTCGCGCACCCTCGAGGATGCCGTGCGGCTGCTGCGAGTCGAGGGGATCAGTGCCTTAGCGGTCACCGACGCGGGTCGCCTCGTGGGCCTGCTGACGGAGGCCGACGTGCTCGACGCGTTCCTGGCGACGATGCGCGCGGCCGAGCCATCAAGCCGGATCGATGTCACGGTGCCCGACTACCCGGGCGGGCTCGCCGACGTGATCGGCGTCGTCGAGGAGGCTGGCGTGCCCATCGCGCAGCTGACCACGGTCACGCCGCCGGACGGCCGCCGCCGCGCCATTGTCCAGCTCGCGACCATCGACCCGCGGCGGGCAGTCGCGGCCCTGGAGACGGGTGGCTACGCCGTGGGGGATCGCGGGAGCGAGGTTGAAGACCGCTACGCGGAAGACCGGTGCGCGGGGGTCTGGCCATGAGCCTTGCGCCCGCCGGCCTCGCTGTCACACCTCACTATCTCGTCGCCTGCGACTTCGATCAGACATTGAGCTTCAACGATTCTGGCGTCGTGCTGAGCGAGTTGATCGACGTCTCCCGCTTCCAGGAGAAGGTTGCCGGACTCTCCGGCATCCACCTCGCGCAGCCCGGGGCCGAGCTGGCGTACCTGCTCCGCCACGACCCCGAACTGCGCTGCATCCGCCACCAGCACCTCGTCGAGGCGGGCCAGCGGGTGCGGCTCAAGCGGCACATCCCGCTCTTCGTCGACTTTCTCGAGCACGGGGTCGAAGGGTTGCGGTTTTCCTTCTACGTGATCTCGGCCGCCCCCGCCGCGGTGGTCCGGTCGGCCCTGGCGGGAATCGTTCCCGCCGACCATATCTACGGCACCGAGCTGGACTTCGACCCCTCCTCCGGGGAGATCTCCGCGATCACGAAGGTGCCGGCCGGCTACGGCAAGGTTGCCATTCTGGAGGACCTGGAGGCCAGGCTGCAGATCAGTCCCGACCGGACCGTCTACGTCGGCGACGGCGGCTCCGACATCCACGTGATGTTGCATGTCAACGACCGAGACGGGTTGACGATCGCCGTCTCCGAAGCGAAGTACGTCACGCGGATCGCCAAACGGACGGTCATCAGCGACACCGCCCTCAGCGTCCTGGTCCCCATCCTCGAGGATATCGTCGGTTGGGAGCCGGCCCGGATCCGCCGGCTGCTCGAATCGTATGGCCTCGTTCTGCAGGAGTGGGACAAGGCGCGTACCGACTGGCTGACCATCCGTGACAATCCAGGGTTTACCACCGCGCCGACGGCCCCGGACGGGGCTCCGGCCGATTGAGCCTCGGGAACCGGCGACGTTCGAGCAGGCGACTCCCGCCGTTCTGAGATCCGGCGCTCCTCGGCGGCGCCAGCCGCTCGTTTGATCTGAATCTCTTCTGTGCGGTGGGCGCGGAAGACTCGAACCCGGTGGGCCCGTTCGGGCATCTCTAGGAGTGATGACGGCGTGCCGTGAGCGCGCCGGCGGGCATGCGGAGGCGACGTTCCGAGAGGGGAAACGATGAGCATGGAGAAGTGGCGATCGATGAAGACGCGGGTCCTCACCGCGGTGCTCGCGCTGGGGCTCGTACTGGCGTCGCCGCCGGCGGCGACGAGCCGCTCGCTCGAGCCGCTCGTGCTGGGCTGGGAGCGGTTCTTCACCATCTCTTGGGAGAGTTGGGAGGAAACAGGCCGGCCCGTCGTGGGCGGCTACATCCGCAACGAGAGCGGGTTCACCGCGGCGAAGGTCCAGCTGCTGGTCGAGGCCCTCGACCCGGCCGGACACGTCGTGGACCAGCGGGTCAGCTGGCTGGGCAGCCAGTTGACCGCGGGCACGCGCGCGTACTTCGAGGTCCCGGCGCCGCCTCGCCCGGCGGCTTACCGGGTGAGCGTGTTCGCGTTCGACTGGGTGCAGACGGCGTCGATCCAGACTCCCTAGCCCCGGCTGACCAGAGGTCCGTGCCTTCGGCCCGGCCGCGGGCCATCGATGGCGTCATCGACTACTTCGGCGACAGGGCTGCCATGTCGGCAAGGCCCACTGTCAAGCGGGCACATCGGCGCGATTCAGAACGGAACGCCGTGTTCCCCGATGAAGCGACTCGGCCTGGTCCGGCGTCTATTTGGCTGCGCCGGTTGCGCAGGCCAGGGCTGGCCGAGCCCTTGCATGTTGCCGTGGCCGAGTTTGGGAAGCACGCCGCGAACGATGGACCGATTGAGGAGGGAGGTGAAAATATGAAGCGTTTGAGTATCGCTCTGCTGCTCGCCCTCGTGGCCTTCAGCGGCGTCGGCGTTGCGTGGGCCGACGACCTTACGTCGCTGGCGACGGGGATCAACAGCATCCAGACGCCCTAGCGTTGCGGTGGGCGGGGGGTTCTTCCCCCGCCCACCGCGGCGGCCGGAGGCCCCGGAGCTCCTCCTCGCTCATCAACACTGTTGCGTAGCGAAAATTCGCCGTTTCGTTTCGGAACCTGCTCGCGGAAGGAATGAGCGCAACTGCTCGCGAACGCATACTTCACACGTGGCACCGAACTTGATTCTCTCGCCGGGCGTCATGGCCGACATCCCAGTGCGCGATGAACAGGCTACACTGCCGGCGGGACCGCGGCCCCGGCGCCGAACCGGTCGGACCGCCACGGTGGCGGTTCCGCCTCTCTACAAGAACGACCCGGCGCGTCGCATCGATCGCGTGATCGACTACTTCGGCGGCGCGTGGACGGCAGCTCGACGTGAAACCTTTCGCGCTTACGGCACATCTCAAGGGTGCGTTTAAACGGTTCGCCGACTACGAAGAAAGGAGACATCGGAAAATGCTGACACGAGTTGGTTCGCTCGCTCTGGTAACGCTGCTGGTGGCCGCCCCCGTGGCCCTTGCTCGCACGTACGAGGACGTGCAGGCGCCGCGCGGCGAGAAGACCGAGGACATTCAGTCACTCCGCGGCGAGAAGACCGAGGACATTCAGACACAGCGCGGCGAAAAGATCGAGGAGATTCAGGCGCCGCGGGGCGAGAAGATCGAGGAGATTCAGGCGCCGCGCGGGTAAATCTCTCGGGACGCACCCGTCGCGGGGTCGCTACGCTCGAGCACAGCAGAAGGGCCTCCGGCCTTCCTCAAGAGCCCACCGGAGGCCCTTCTGCATCGAGCACCACCAGCTGACAAGCCACCGCTGTTCTGATTCGGGCGAATGACTCTGCGAGGTCCCCCGAGGTTTCAGAGCGAAACGGCTGTTTCGGGTCGGAACAGGCGTGGTCCCGTGAAAGGAAGGAGAACGCACGCCCGGAGGCGCGGCACGCTTCTTGATGTAAGCGTAGAATACCCGAGGAGTCGGAAATGACTGGCCCGCTGATGCTCGCGTTTGTCTCCACCCTGGCGTTCGCGATCCAGTTCCTCATCTTCGTCTACCTCTATTCGTCACACCGCGGCCGCTTCTTCTTCTACCTTCTCTGGGCCTGGGGCTTCTTCACGCTGTCCAAAGGCCTGAAGCTCGCGGAGGCCGTGCTGCCGGCGGAGGTCCCGTGGGATCCGCTGATAAGCGGGGTGGGCGTTGCCGCCCTGTCGGGCGTGGTGGCCGCTGCCCTCGCCTACCGCTGGGACTACCGGGTACGGCGTCGCGATACGCTGGGGGCCGCCGTCGCGGTGCTCGGCGTGACGGTCGCGCACGCATGGGCGCCCGGCATCGAGCTGCCGCTGGCGCTGATCCTGAGCCTCGTCCAGGTCGCAGCGGGTGTCGTGTTCTGGCCGCGGCTGGCGCGGACCGTCTCCGACCGCGGCGCGGGGCTCCTGGCGATGGTGCTCGTCCTCTGGGGCGCGCACCGCATCGGGACCCGGCTCGTCGCGGTCGAGCCGGGGACAATGGCCTACCTCGGGGTCCACGGCGCCTTTCTCATGTTCTATTTCCTGGCAACGTTCGCCATCATCATCATGGTCCTCGACCGCGCGCGCGCCGAGATGCGCTCGCTGAAGGAGTTCAACGAGCGGCTGGTCGACGGGCTGCGCGAAGGGCTCGAGCTGGTCGGGGGTGACTTCACGGTCCGCCACGCCAATCGGTGGATGCTCAGCCAGTTCGGGCCGCTGCGCGGCCGGCGGTGCTACGAAGTGTTGACTGCCGACGGCCAGCCGTGTCCCGGCTGCCCGATGGAGCGGCGGGAGACCATGGAGGGGCCGGTTCGCCTGGAGATCGCCGGCGTGAACGGGCGACGGTTCCTGCTGAGCTGTTCCTCGGTGCACCAGCCGAACGGCGAGACGCTGCTCCTCGAGCTCGTGGCCGACATGACGGAGCAGGAGCGGTTGCGCGAGCGGGTGACCGCGGCCGAGCATCTGGCTGCCGCCGGCGAGCTGGCGGCCGGTGTCGCCCACGAGATCCGCAACCCCCTCGCGGCCATCGTCAACGCCACCACACTGTTCGACAGCGCCGAAGCGCTGACGGTTGAAGAACGCGCGAGCACGCTCGACGCCGTGCGGCGGGAGGCGCGGCGCCTGAATCGCATCCTCTCCGACTTCCTGGTCTTCGCGCGCCCCGGCGCGTCCCGCCGGCGGCCGGGCGACATCCGCGAAGTCGTGGAGCACGTGGCCGCGCTCATCCGTGATGACCCGGCCCGGGCCAGTCAGGTCGAGCTGGCCGTACGCGTGGATGCGTCCGTGCCGACCTTCGCCTTCGACCCGGACCAGCTCACGCAAGTGTTGTGGAACATCGCCCTCAACGGCGTGGAGGCGATGGGGGGCTGCGGGAGGCTTTCCCTCGAAGTCGCTCGTCGGAACGGTCAGGTGCTCATCGTGGTCTCGGACAGCGGACGGGGCATTGCCGGCGAGGAGCAGGGGCGCGTGTTCGAGCCGTTCTACTCGAAGAAGTCCGGCGGCACCGGGCTTGGCCTCACCATCGCGCAGCGGATCGTCGCCGCTCACGGCGGGCGGATCGACCTGGAATCCTTCCCGGGAGGCGGCACGCGGTTCACGATCGCGCTGCCGATCGCGCCGGCGTGACCATGGCCGGCATCCTCATCGTCGATGACGAGACGTCTGCTCGCCTCACTCTCGCCCTGCTCCTGCGCAAGCGCGGACACCGGGTGAGGGAGGCCGACGGGCTCACCGCCGCCGCCAAGGCGCTGACCGATGAGGCGTTCGATCTGATCGTGACCGACCTCCGCATGCCCGACGGCACGGGCCTCGACGTGCTGCGCGCAGCCAAGGCGCACTGTCCGGAGGCCGACATCATCCTGCTCACCGCGTATGCGGGCTGGGAGTCGGCCAAGGAGGCCATGCAGCTCGGGGCGCTGGACTACTTCGAGAAGGGCCGCGAGCCGGATGAGCTCTTGCACCGCATCGACCGGGCCCTGCAGGAGAAGGCCCTCAAGCGCGAGAACGAGAACCTGCGCCGCCAAGTCGAGGAGCGGTTCGGCCTGCCGGGGATCATTGCCCACTCGGCCGTCATGCGGAGAGTGCTGGATCTGGTCGCCCGGGTGGCACCGACCGACGCGACGGTGCTGATCCAAGGCGAGTCGGGCACGGGCAAGGAGTTGATCGCCAAGGCCATCCATCATGCGAGTCCTCAGGCCCGCGGGCCGTTCGTGGCGGTGAACTGCGGCGCGCTTCCGGAAGCGCTGCTGGAGTCCGAGCTCTTCGGCCACGTCAAGGGGGCCTTCACGGGGGCATCAGCCGCCAAGAAGGGCCTCTTCGAGGAGGCGCACCAGGGCACCCTATTCCTCGACGAGATCGGCGAGATGCCGCAGCAACTTCAAGTAAAGCTGCTGCGCGCCCTGCAGTCCGGGGAGGTGCGACCGGTGGGGTCGAACCAGGCCGGTACGGTCGAGGCCCGCGTGCTGGCCGCGACCAACCGCGATTTGGAGCAGATGGTCCGTCAGGGGGGATTCCGCGAGGACTTGTTCTACCGGCTGAACGTCATCGCCATCGCTCTACCGCCGCTGCGCGAGCGCCGGGAGGATCTCCCCCTCCTCGCCGAGCACTTCCTCGAGCGCCTCGGCGCCAAGCAGGGGCGGGATCTGCGACTGAGCCCCGACGCCCTCGATCGCCTGCTGGGCTACGCCTGGCCGGGCAACGTGCGCGAGCTCGAGAACGCGATCGAGCGCGCGGCGATCCTGAGCCGCGGCGACACCGTGGGGATCGAGGACCTGCCGCCGCACGTCGCCGCCAGTCTCGCGCTCGGCCAGGCGCCGACGCTGCCCCCGCAGCAGAGCCTGGCCGGGGTGGAAAAGTCGCACATCATCCAGACGCTCGAACGCTGCGGCTGGAACTACTCGAGGGCCTCCGCGGCGCTGGGTATCGGGCGCACGACGCTCTGGCGCAAGCTCAAGGAGTACCGGATCGCCCGCTGAACACGGGGTCCCGGCGCCGGTTTCGAAAGGGAACGCGACGTTTCTTGCTGGAACACGCGCGCGCCTGGCCGACCGTCCGGATGCCCGTCCCCCGCGACGGGGGACCTGGGCCGCGTCGTCAGCGGCGACTCCCGGTTTATCGTCGATCTCCGCCCGCTGCGAAGCGATGAGGCGCGGCGGGACAACTACATCCGGCGTAACACCCTGGAGACGGACCGTTATTCGAGCTCGTCGGCGACCTCACCGTTCGTGAAGCCACCCGACGATTCACCTGGGAGGCCACCGCGACCTTCACTGGCCAGGATGTCAGCGTCCAGGCGTGGACGGCCTTCCGCTTTGCGGACTTCGGCCTCCGCGTTCCCCGAGTGGCCGTAGTCCTGAGCGTCGAGGACAACATCCGTCTCGAGACCGAGCTGATCCTACGGCGGAACTTCTGAATCACCTCGACGTTCATCGCCATCTCAACGGTGTGGAGATCTCTGGGGGCTCATCGTGGACGACGAGGCACTGCTCCGGGTCCTGAAGGCCCTGGCCGAGCCAAAACGCCTTCGAATGGTCCAGGAAGTGGCCGACGCGGGCGAGCTCTCCTGTGGCCAAATCGGCAAGCGGTTCCTTCTCTCACAGCCGACGATCTCGCATCACCTCAAGATCCTGAACGACGCTGGTCTGCTGGTGGTACGGCGGGAGGCGCAGCATGCGTTTGTCTCGACGAACCCGGGACTCGTCGACAGTGTGCTGAAGTCGCTTTCGGCTCGCCTCATGACCCGACGAAGCTGAATCATCCGCCGGCTTGCTGAATCTTTCATAGATCGACATACATCTATCTA
>DASYUQ010000041.1 GCA_036001065.1 Candidatus Methylomirabilota bacterium | reverse complement strand
CCGCACCCAGAGGCAGGTCATCGCGGCGCGGTCGCGGTTCTCGGTGGGCATCGACGCGCTCGGCTCGACCCTGAACAATCACGACGAGCACGTCCCCGACAGCCGGTTCTTCGCCTGGCTGGGACAGTTCCAGTGGGTCCGGCGGCTTCCGATCCTCGATGCCACGCTGCTCTATCGCTTCGATCTCCAGCTCGCTGCCCAGCCCCTCCTGGTGCTGGAACAGATCGCGGCGGGCGGGCGCTACAGCGTACGGGGATACCGGGAAAACACGCTGGTCCGGGACAACGCGTTCTTGACGTCTCTGGAGGTGCGGGTGCCATTGATCCGTAATGTGCCCGGGGCGGACTACGTCGAGCTGGCGCCGTTCGTCGATTACGGGAGAGCCTGGGAGACGGCTCGTCCGACCCCGGACCCCCAACACCTCGCCAGCGTCGGGCTCGGTCTGCGCTGGGCGGCCACGTTCACGTGGCCGATTTCCCTGCGGCCTCAATTCGAGGTGTACTGGGGCAACCGCCTCGTTGACGTCAAGCCCCGGAGCGGGAGCAACCTCCAGGACAACCGCATCCACCTGCAGTTCGTTCTCGCCGCGTTCTAGGCGCGAGCCTTACTCTCCGATCTCCGGCAGACCCACCTGCGCCATCAACGCGGCGCGCTGCCTCCGCAGCGCTGGATCGTTCGGCGCCGTGTCGATCAGCTCCGAGATCGTCGCCAGAGCGTCATACCAGATCCCGGCCTCCGCGTAGAGGAACGGCACCGTCGCCTTGTCCGCCTGGGCCAGCCTGGCGCCGAGCCCCTCCGGGGGCGCGACCAGCTCGATCGCCCCTCCAGCCAGGATGTCCTTGGATCGCCGCCCCGAATCGGGAACCACGGCGACGTACCAGCGGTAGGCGACGCCCGGTACCAGCCGGACGCCGTGCTCGGCCAGGCGGATCCGGTGCACGCCGGCCTTCAGCGGCGGCGCGAGCCGTGTCTCCAAAATCGGCTGGGTGGCGCGTGGATCTACGATCGTGACCTCCACCGCCAGGGTGGTCGGGCTCGAGATGAACCAGTAGAGGGCGGGCTGTTCGCTGACGGTGAGTCCGGTGTGATCCGGCGCCAGTACCGAGAGGACGAACGTCTCCCGACCGGTCCCCCGCGTGCCGCCGCCCACGCGCCCGCCCGGCGCGCCGCGAAGAGGCGGCCGGTAGCTCGGGGCAGCCACCGCCGGCGCCGGCGTCGCCTTCTTCTCCTCTGATTCGGCCCGCGACATCGGCATCCCCACGACGAGCGCCACGAGCGAGACCTCCGCGACCACCTTCACGGCTCTCATGCCGGTCCCCCCTGACTGATCGGCCTGGACTGCGTTTGGGCCCGACCGATCACCCGATACACCCCGACTTTATGCGCTTTGCCCTTCAAACTCACGTCCCCCACCCGTTCCGTCTCGAACTCGTCGCTCACGTGGCTCAGCGTCGTCTCGCCGATGAGGATCCGGCAGGGGCTGTGTTCCGGATCGGGTGGAAACAGGTCCTTGTCGAAGCTCTCCAGCCTCGAGGCGGTGTTGACGGTGTCCCCGACCACGACGTACTCGGACCGCTCGGCGCTGCCGAGGGTGCCCGCGACCACAGGGCCGGTGAAGATCCCGATCCGCATGCCGGTCATCGCCTTGTCCGCCGCCCTCCAGCGGCGGTTGAGCTCGATCAGCGTGCCTTCCATGGCCAGGGCGCAATTCACGGCACTTACGGCGTCCTGGCGGATCTCGGCGTCGCTCCGGCGGGGAATGGGGACGCCGAAGATGACCACGATGGAGTCTCCGGCATACTGCCGGATGACGCCCCCGTGACGACTCACCTGCTGGGCCATGACGTCCATGTACTCGTTCAACCACTCCATGAGCGCCTCGGGGGAGAGCTTCTCCGAGACCGTCGTGAACCCCGTCAGGTCGGTGAACAAGGCGGTCGCGGTTAGCCCCTGGGAGCGCGGCCGCCGGCCGTCGAGAAACTGCTCCCGTTGCTGCCAGATCGTCGCGGCCACCTCTTTCGAGACGTGACGCGAAAAGAGCTGCATCAGCACGGCGCGCTGCACCGTCTCCTGGTACGACACGTAGGCGGTCACCACCGCCGCCGAGGCCAGCCCCCCGATCGCGGGAGGCACGAGCGGCAGCCACCATCCGGTCACGAAGGCCAGGAAGTCGAAGACGCCGAGGCCCAGCAGGGCGCCGCCTGCGGCGAGCGAGAACCGCCAGGGCGATCGCACTCGCAGACCGATCACCCCCCCCGCCGCGCTCCACAGCAGGATCCAGGCGGCGTCCTGCCATCCCCTCGGCGTGGCTGTCGGTCGCGCGCCTCCGAGACCGACCCGGAGCAATTGACTGACGACGTAGGCGTGGATGGCGACGCCGGCCACGTGCTGCTGCTCCTGGAGCCCGCGACTGTACGGAGTGTAGAAGAGGTCCTTGACGCTCTCGGCGGTGACGCCGATCAGCACGATCTTGTTTCGGACCGCATCATGGCCGACGGTCCCGGACAAGAGGCTGGTCAAGGAGACCGCGGGAAACGATTCGGTCCCGCCCCGGAAGTCCAGAAGGAATTGATACCCGCGGGAGTCGGCGCGGACGTAGGCGCCATCGCTCGATTCGAGCGGCCGTATGGTGGTCCGGCCGAGCCGGAGCTGCCGGGGATCCGCCTCGTCGGCTTGGGCGGTGACGCCCTCGGCCCCCAGATACAACAGCGCCAGTCGCAGGGCGAACGAGTAGGCCGCCGTCGTGCCGTCGTCCAGGAACAGCAGGCCCCGGCGCACGGTGCCGCCGGGATCGACGAGGATGTCGTTGAAGCCGACCTGGTCCGTGCCCTTGAGCGCCGCGGGCGGCGGGACGCCAGCCGACGATCCGTCTCCGAACTTCATGACCACGATGACGCGAGGATCGCGGGTCAGCACGGCGTCCAGTCGGTCTCGCCCCGGCGGCACCGCAACGTCGCGATAGATGTCGAGGCCGATGGCCTGCGGCTGGTGCCGGGACAGAGTCTCCACGGCCTGGGCCAGCACCCGATCGGACAGAGGCCAGCCTCCCTGCGCCTGCAGATCAGCCTCGGTGACCGTCACTAACAAGATCCGCGTGTCCGGCGCCCGATCGGACGGCCGCAAGCGGATGAACCAGTCGTAGGCGGCGAGCTCGCTGGACTCCAGGAGCCCGGCGCTGCGGAGACCGAGCACGCCACCACCGGCCAGAATGACGACGAGCCCGGCCGCGCCGAGTTTGGACGTCGCGAGGTTACGCCAGGACCCGACGGTCAACCCTCGCGGCTACAGCCAGTTGTTGATCAAGAGGAACGGCGACCAGAAGCCCGGATGCTCGTACCGGGGGTCGGCGAGGATCTTCATCTGGGCGCGCCGGAGCGCGCTGGCCCGCGAGATCGAGGGATTCCCGAGCTCCCGGTAAAACTCCGCCACCAGATCCGCCGACACGCGGTCATTGATGTCCCACAGCGTCGCCACCGCGCTCCGGGCCCCCGCCTTGACGGCCACGCCGGCCAGGCCCAGGGCGGCCCGATCGTCGCCGGCGGCGGTATCGCACGCGCTCAGGGTCAGCAGATCCAGAGGATCGTCGCGGAACTTGAAGACCCCCACCAGCTGGTCCAGACGGTCGATCGTCAGCTTGTCGTCGAAGGCGAGGAGGAAGGTGTCCCTCACGTCGCCTCCGAAGTGCCCGTGAGAGGCGACGTGAACGATCGTGAATCGCTCGTCCTTCAGCTCCTTTTCCAGCCTGGAGACGACAAAATCCTGGTTGAGGAGGTTCGTGCTTCCGAAGAGACTCCGGAGGGCGTCGAGCTCGACCGAGACGTTGGGCAACGGCGGAAATCCTTGCACGGGCTCGGTCACGCCGACGGCCAGCACCTTCAGGCCTTGCCGATTGATCGGCCGTGGATCGGTCAGGCTGAGGCCGGGCGTGATGGCCAGCGCGTACTTCTCCACCAGAAACTGCTTGCCGTCGTGCAGGGCGCCGACGGGAATCGTCCGGAGCGGGCCGTCGGGGACGAAGACCAGCGTATCGATCCTGAGAGAGGTCAGGTCCGCCTCCAGCGGCCGTACCAACCACTCGTAGAGGCGCTGCGCGTGAGGCAGGTATTCCCTGGTCGTCCGCTTCTCGAGCTTGCGGCGGAGCTCTCGCACCTCGCGCGTCAGGGCGGCCGCGCCCACCGGCACCGAGAATCGCTTCAACCCGGTGGGGAGGCTGACCAGCAGCTCCGTTCGATCCGGCAGGAGGATGGGATAGACGACGACCGCCGTCCGGGACACGACGTCGAGGCTGGTGGTCTTCGACAGCAGGGTATCGACGCAATCGTCCCGGAAGTAATCCCGGAGCTCGGCTGCCTTGAGCAGCTCGACGGCCTCCCGCGCCTCCACCAGGTACGCCCCGACCTGGTCACGATTCGGCAGCGAGGCCGCCCGCTGCAGCAGGAGATCCACCAGCTCGAAGTACACGGGGCCCACGGACTCCCGGAACGAGGTCTGCAGCCCCCCGTACGTGGCGGACAGCTCGGGGCGGATCGACTGGAGAGTGAGGACGGCGCGCCGGTAGGCCGCCAGCGCGTCATCGACGGTTCCCAGCTTCTTCAGTAAACGCCCGGCCTGCCATTGCCACCGGTAGAGCGATTCCGGCGCGTTCACCTGCTGGGCCGCGAAAATCGCCTTGCGCGTCAGCTGCAAGGCTTCCGCATATCGGCCTTCGTCCTCGTAGAGCCCGCCCAGATAGCCCCAGGCGTACGACGCCGTCCGGCGATCGCCCAGCGTCTCGGCCACGGCGGCCGCTTGATTGAGCGCGTCCGACCCCCGCAACGAGAGGCGAGCGCTCGAGCTCGGCAGCGCGGGCCGCAGATCGCGATAGGCCAGGCCGACGGTGGTCAACCCGAAGGCCGTGTCGTGGGACGGGTCCAGCTGCCGGAGAAGATCGAAGGCCGCGTCGAGGGAGGTCTCGGCTTCCTGGGGCTCCCCGTTCACCCGCAAGGCCCCGGCCGCGTTCGTCAGGGCCCGGGCGGTCAGTGGGCGATGGCCGGCGCGCTTCGCCAGGACGATACTCTCCCGGTAGGCCGCGATGGCCTCGGGGTACTTCTTGTTCATCGCGGACAGGTTTCCCAGGTCATTCAGGATGGCGGCGGCGAGCGCGGAGTCCCCGAGTCTCCTCGCCAGGCTCAGGCTGTTGGTCAGATAGCCCTCGGCCGCCGGCCAGGAGCCGATGGCGATGTGGGCGTTACCCAGGTCCGCCAGGACGGCCGCCATCCGCCCTCGCCCGCCCGACTTCTTCGTCAACTCCAGAGCCGCTTCGAGGGTTTTGATCGCCTGCCGGTACTGGCCGAGGGCCGCGTAGGCCCGGGCCAGAGGCATCAGCGCCGCCACCTGGGCGGTGGGCTGGCGCGACCGCTCATAGAGGCGGGCCGCTTCGCTCAGGCTCACCACCGCGTCGTCGAACGCGCCGCGCTCCAGGGCCTTCAGGCCCTGCTCGAGATGCTTGTCCGGAGGGACGGCGTCGGCGGCCCCGGCCGGGGGCGCGAACGAGAGAGCCAGGACGACCAGGCAGGAGCATACGAGGGCATGCAGCGGCTTGCGCGTCATCCAGTCCTCCCCCCAGGAGGCGCACCGGAGGCCTCCCCTGTGTCGTCGGCCCCTGGTGTTCCGGTAGGCGGGTACTCTACGGGGCGGCCCTCGGGAGAGTCAAGGTCGCCGAGGAGATCCGCGAATACCCGGCGCGGCACGGTCCCACGGCTCAGCGTCCCCTCGCTGCTCTCAGTGGTGCCGGCGCAACAGCCACGCGTGCACGCGCGAACGGAGGTGGGCCATCTTGAGGGGTTTGGTCAGGTAGTCGTCCACGCCAGCCGCGAACCCCGCCGCCGTGTCCTCGGGCTCCGCTCGTCCAGTGACGAGCAGCACCGGGACATCACGAAGCTGGGGATCCGGCTCGGCACGCAGGATGCGGCAGACCTCCAGGCCGTCGCGCTCGGGGATCCGCCAGTCCAGGATGATCAGATCGGGCCGCTCGGCCCGGGCCAACGCGAGGGCCGCATCGCCGCTGCTCGCTGACAGGAGGCGAAACCCTTCGGGCTCCAGCGCGAGGGTCAGCATGTCGACGACATCGGGGTCGTCGTCGACGATCAGGATGGTGGGCACACGAGACCGAGCGCTGGCGGACTCGGTCAGCGCGGCCGGCTTCAGCACCTTCGCCCTCCCCGGCGCGAGACGCTCCGGCAGCTCCACCACGTGTCCCTCGGCAGCCGCGAACACGACGAGGCGGCTCCGGGCGGCGGCGACCCGTTGACGACAGGCCTCCACGAGGTCGTCCAGCGCTTCGTCGCTTCGCAAGGGATCATGGTGGAACAGCGCCAAACGTTTGACCCCCGCCGCGAGGGCGAAGTCGACGGCCAGCTCGGCCGGGGTGTGCCCCCACGCGAGCTTCTGGGGATATTCGGCCAGGGTGTACTGCGCATCATGGATCACGAGGTCGGCGCCGGCAAGAAACCGGATATGCCGCTGGTCCTCGTGATGGACCGGTGACGGCTTCCGGGCGCCCCGTTTGCCGGCGCCCCGCCGTTTGCCGGCGCTCGGATGGTGAGGCGAGTGTGGCTCGTGGTCAGTGGCGTACACGACCGCTACCCCCCCGACCTCCAGGCGATAGCCCGAGGCGAGTCCTGGATGGTTCAGGTAGTGGGTCCCGATGCGAACAGCCCCAATATTGAAGGCGCCCTCCGCCAGGTCGTGATAGCGAACAGTGGCTCCCAGCTGCTCGAGCGTGATGGGAAAGTACGCGTACTCCATCTGGCCGGCGAGCGTCTGCGCCAGCCGTTGGCTGAGCCCCTTCGGAGCGTAGACATCCCATTCGGCATCCGGGACGAACAGCGGAGCAAAGAACGGGAATCCCTGGATGTGGTCCCAGTGCGTATGGGTGATGAGGAGGTGGCCTCGCAAGGGGCGCTCCCCGGACGCCACCAGCGCTTGCCCCAACTCGTGGGCACCGGTACCGCAGTCCAGCACGATGAGCGTGCCATCGTCCGGCCGCACCTCGACACAGGACGTGTTGCCGCCATACCGGAGCGTGGTCGGCCCCGGCTTCGGCATCGAGCCCCGCGTACCCCAGAAGCGAATACGCATGGCGCCCTCCGTCCACCGCCTGGGAGTGCTCGGTCTCCCGCCTGTCGAATCGCCGCCGATCCGGGAAGGATAGTACCGCCGTCAGGCCCCGTTGCCCAAAGACTTGGGAAGGTCTGGGCTACACCCCCGGGTCGGCGAGGAGCGACCGCGAGCTGTGAAGCCTCACCCCAGCTGCTTGCGGAAGCGCACGATGGCCAGCGTGAAGATCACCAGGCCGAAGATCCCCAGCGGCACCAGATTCGGCCACAACAGATCGAGCCCGATGCCCTTGAGCACGATGCCGCGGACGATGCGCAGGTAGTACGTCAGCGGGATCACGGCCGCCAGATACTGGGCCCCGCGCGGCATGCCCTCGATGGGAAACAAGAGCCCCGAGAGATAGATCGACGGCAGGAAGGTGAGGAACGCGAGCTGCATGGCCTGGGGCACGGTGCGGGAGGCGGTGGACACGAAGATCCCGGTGCCCAGCGTGCCCCACATGAAGAAGAGCGACAGCGCGTAGAGGAGCACCAGGCTCCCGCGAATGGGCACGTCGAAGACGAAGCGCGCGACGACAAGCGCCATCGTCATCTGGCCGTAGGCCACGAAGAGATTCGGGATGATCTTGCCCAGCAGGAGCTCCCAGCGGCGGATGGGGCTCACCACGAGCGCTTCCAGGGTGCCCTTCTCGCGCTCGCGCACCACCGACACCGCCATGGCCGTGATGGTGGTCTGCATGAGCAGGGCGCCGATCAGTCCCGGCACGATGAAGATCGCCGAGACGAGGTCCGGGTTGTACCAGGCCCGCACCCTGAAGTCGATCGGTGGCGACTCGCGGCGGAGGCGGGTGCCCTCCGCCGTCTCCGTCAGGATCTGGAGCGAGCGCTGGGCCGCCAGCGCGGTGGCCGCATTCATGGCAGAGGTCGCCACCATCGGATCGGAGGCGTCGATGACCACCTGGATCTCGGCGGCCCGGCGGCTGAGTCGCCGGGCGAAATCGGGCGGGATGACGATGCCGACCTTGGCGGTGCCGTCGTCGATCATCCGGGTGAGCTCGCGCTGGCTACGGGCCCAGTGGCGCACGTCGAAGTACTGGCTGTTCTGGAGCGCCTCCAGGAGCGTGCGGGCCTCCACGCTGCCCGACTGGTCGAACACCGCCGTGGGGACGTGCTTGACGTCGGTGTTGATCGCCCAGCCGAAGATGAACAGCATCACCACCGGCACGAAGAGGGCCAGCGTGAGGGCCAGCGCGTCCCGCCGGAGCTGGATGAACTCCTTGGCGATGATGCCGTAGAGCCGGCTGCCCATCGGGTCAGGGCCCCGGCGAGGCCAGCGCCCGGAGCTGCTCCCGGACGCGGGCCTTGCGGTCCTTGTCCACGAACGAGACGAACAGGTCTTCCACCGACGGCTCCACCGCGCGCGCCCAGCCGACGCGGACGCCCCGGGCCCCCAGGAAGCCCGTCACCGCCGCGGCGTCGGGTCCGCCCGGGGCCACGATCACCCGCAGCCGGACGCCGATGCGGGCGACTTCGTCCACCGCGTCCCACTCCGCGAGCGCCTCGGCGGCCGCGCGCAGCGGGTCGGCCTCCAGCTCGATCACCGAGGCCGTGAAGGCCTCGGTCTTGATCCGGGCCGGGCTGCCCTCGGCGATCAGCCGGCCCTGGTAGATGAAGCCGAGCGTGTCGCAGAGCTCCGCCTCGTCCATGTAGTGCGTGGTGACGAGGATGGTGGTCCCCTCGTCGGCCAGGTGGCGGATGAGCGCCCAGAAGGTGCGGCGGGAGACCGGGTCGACGCCGGCCGTCGGCTCGTCGAGGAAGACCAGGCGCGGCGCGTGGACGAGGGCGCACACCAGCGCCAGCCGCTGCCGGTAGCCGCCCGACAGCTCGCCGGCCAGCTGACGCTCGCGGCCGACGAGATCGGCCAGGCGCAGCATCCGCTCGATCCGGGACGACCGCTGGGCGCGCGGCACCATGTAGAGGCGGGCGTAGAAGGTGAGGTTCTCCTGCACCGTCAGGTCGTCGTAGAGCGAGAAGCGCTGCGACATGTACCCGATCACGGACTTCACCCGCTCGGGGTGGCGGCGGAGATCGATCCCCAGCACGGAGCCCTCCCCCTCGGAGGGCTCGAGGATGCCGCACAGCATCCGGAGCGTCGTAGACTTGCCGGCGCCGTTGGGACCGAGAAACCCGTAGAGCTCCCCGGCCCGGACGGTGAGGTCGAGATGATCGACGGCGACGATCCGGCCGAAGCGCCTGGTGAGCCCGCGCGTGACGACGGCGGGCTCGGCTCCCGGAGTGACCACGCTAGTGCCGTTCCAACTATTCGCGCCTAGGAAGGCACCGTGTACGTCGTTCGTGGACAGATTTAGTATCAACAAGTTGGAACGGCACTAGGGGTGGATCTCAGCGTCGGCGGGCATGCCGGGCTTCAGCACGCCGTCCGGGTTGCGGACGGCGATCTTGATGCGGAACACCAGGTTCACCCGCTCCTTCCGAGTCTGCACGTTCTTCGGCGTGAACTCGGCCTCCGAGGCGATCTCGCTGACGGTGCCGGCGAAGGCCCGGCCCGGGTAGGCGTCCACGGTGATCCGCGCCTCCTGCCCGAGCTTGACGCGCCCGATGTCGATCTCGGGCACGTAGGCACGCACCCACAAGTCCCGGGGATCCATGAGCGTGAGGATCGAGACGCCCGGGTTCACCGTCTCGCCCACCTCCACGTTCTTGCGCAGGACGAGCCCGGTGATGGGCGACACGAGCCGGGCCTCGGCCAGCCGAGCCTGCGCGAGGGTTAGCGCGGCCCGCGCTTCCGCGACTCGGGCCCGCGCGGCCTCCACCTCGTGCGGGCGGGGGCCGGCTTCCACCAGCGCCAGCCGCTCGCGGGCGGCCACCTCGTTCGCCACCGCCACCTCGTACGCCTGCTGCGCCCGGTCCACCTCCTGGGCGGCGACGAGATCCTTCCCGAACAGCTCGCGCACGCGCCGAAGCTCGCGCTCCGTCCACTCCCGCGTGACGGTGGCGTTGCGCAGCGCTGCCCGCGCCTGCTCGATCTCCTGCTGGCGCGGTCCGGCCAGGAGGTCGCGGAGCTGCGCCTCGGCGGTCGCCAGCGCCGCTTCGGCGCGGCGGACCTCGGCGGCCAGCTCGGTGTCGTCCAGACGGGCCAGGAGCTGGCCGCGCTCGACCGGCTGCCCCTCCCGCACCAGCAGCTCGACGACGCGGCCGGTGATTTTCGCGCTCAGGTCCACCTGCGTGGCCTCGACGGTGCCGGTGACCGAGAGGGCTCCGGTGTCGCCATTCAGGCCCCGGACGGCCCAGGTCGCGACGAGGGCGATCGCGACGGCCAGCGCCGCCAGGGCGGCCAGCCTGAGCGCTTTCACCATCAGGGCCTGGGCAGGAGGATGCCCACATTCTTCCGGTCGGCCGGAAAGTAGGCGCGAGCGACGCGCTGGAGGTCGGCGGCCGTGACGGCGCGGATCCGCGGGACGTACGCGTCCAGGAGCCGGTAGCCGCCAATGGTCTCGAAGCGGGCCAGCAGAGAAGCGCGCCGGTAGACGGAGTCCTGCTGGAAGACGAAGCTGGCCTCGATCTGGTTCTTCGCCCGCTGCAGCTCCTCGTCGGTCACCGGCTCGCTCTTGAGCCGCTCCATCTCGGCCAGGAGCTCCTTCTCGAGCGTCTCGGGGGTCTGGCCGGGCATCGCCGTCGCCCAGAACCAGAAGAGGCTCGGGTCGAGCGAGAAGTAGGGATAGTCGCCGCCCGCCTCCAGCGCCAGCTGGCGCTCGTAGACGAGATGGCGATAGAGCCGTGAGGCCCGGCCACCCGACAGCACGGTGGAGAGCACTTCCAGCGCGGGGGCGTCGTCTGACTTCTGGTTCGGCACGTGCCAGGCGAGATAGACGATCGGCAGCTGCGCTTGCTTGCTTACGACCACCCGGCGCTCCCCGTTCTGCGGCGGCTCCACGGCGCGCACCGGCGGCGGCTCGGAGCCCCGGGGGATCCCGCCGAACCACCGCTTGACCTTGTCGAGCACGAGGGGAGCCTTGAAATCGCCGGCCGCGACGAGGATCGCGTTGTTGGGAACGTAGTAGGTGCGGTAGAAAGCGCGGATCTCGGCGGGCGTGACGCGCTTGAGGTCCTCCATCCATCCGATGATGGGAAAGCCGTAGGGGTGGGCCTTGAAGGCGAGGGAGCTCACCTCCTCGCCCAGGAAGCCCTCGGGGTCGTCCTCGGTGCGCGTGCGGCGCTCCTCGATGACGACCTCGCGCTCGGCTTCGATCGCCTTGGGATCCAGCAGGAGGTTGCGCATCCGGTCCGCCTCGAGGTCCAGCACGAGATCGATCTTCTCGGCGGCGATGTTGACGAAGTAGGAGGTCAGGTCCTGGGCGGTGAAGGCGTTGTCCTGGCCGCCGTTCTGCTCGACGAGCCGGGCGAACTGGCGGGGACCGTGCTTCGGCGTGCCCTTGAACATCAGGTGCTCGAGGAAGTGGGCGAGGCCGGTGGCCCCGCGCGCCTCGTTGCGGGAGCCCACGTGGTACCACACCTGCACGGAGACGATCGGGCTCCGGTGGTCCTCGAGCAGGAGCACGCGCAGGCCGTTCGCGAGCGTCGTCGCCAGGACCTCGGCCGTGCCGCGCGAAGCCTCGGCGGCGACGGACACCGCCCGGGGCGTCAGGGCCGCCAGGAGCAGGGCGCACGCGATGATGAGGCGAATCACGCTCCGATTATAGCCTCCGGCCGAGGGCTCAGTCGGGCCGCGCGCGGAAGGCCGAGCGGATCGGCACCGGCGGCGAAGAAGGCGCTGGCGAGCGGCTAGTGCCGTTCCAACTTGTTGATACTAAATCTGTCCACGAACGACGTACACGGTGCCTTCCTAGGCGCGAATAGTTGGAACGGCACTAGTGTATCATCCGCTCGATGCCGACCCTGGCGCGGGGCTGGACCACGGCGCTGGCGCTGCTGCTGCTCCCGGCCGCGGCCGCCGCCGAATCGTGCACTGAGCCCCTCCCCGCCCTCTTCGAGCGCCTGTCACCGGCCGTGGTGTCGATCCAGGCGACGAAGATCAACAAGGCCAAGCCCCAGCGCCGCTTCGAGACCGTGGTGGGTGCCGGCGTGGTCATCGAGCGCGACGGCCAGGTGCTCACCAACGCGCACGTGGTGGACGGCTCCGCGTCGCTCTCGATCACCACGAGTTCGGGGGCCAAGGTCGCCGCGCGCGTGCTCGGGCTCGACCCCGTGCTCGACCTGGCGCTGCTGCGGATCGAGACGAAGGCGCCCCTGCCTACCGCCCGGCTGGGCGACTCGTCCACGCTCCGCGTCGGCGAAGAGGTGGTCGCCATCGGCAGTCCCGTCGGGCTCGAGCAGTCGATGACGCGCGGGATCGTCAGCGGGCTCAACCGCCTGCTGCCCGGCCTGCCCGATCAGCCCATGATCCAGACCGATGCGCCGATCAATCCCGGCAACTCCGGAGGCCCGCTCGTCGACCGCTGCGGCGGGGTGATCGGCATCAATACCTTCATCTCGGAAGACGCCCAGAGCGTGGGCTTCGCCATCCCCGTGAACGCGGTGAAGGCGGTGCTGAAAGACCTGCGCGAGAGCGGACGCGTGGTGCGGCCGTGGCTGGGCATCCAGGGACGCTCAGTCGATCCCCGTCTCAGCTCGGTGCTCCGCCTGCCGCTCCCCCCCGGGTATCTGGCCGAGATCGTCTTCGAGGGCAGCCCGGCCGAGCGCGCCGGGATCCAGGGCGGCAACCTCTCGATCGTCATCCAGGGCGAGGAATACCTGGTGGGCGGCGACATCGTCACCGCGATCCAGGGACAGCCGGTACGGACCCACGAAGACTACGTGGCGCGCGTGAACGCGCTCCGCCCCGGCCAGCGTGTCCGCCTCACCATCGTCCGCGACGGGCAGACGCGCGAGGTGACGCTCACCGTGGCCGAGCGCCCTCGCCTGCCCTCGGACCTGTCCGACTAGACCCGCTCGCCTTCACGCCGCCGAGCGTTCGAGCAGCGCCCGCGCCGTCCGGAAGATCGCGCGGAACATCGGGCGCGTCAGCTTGCCGGTGAAGGTGTTCTGCTGGCTCGGATGGTAGGAGGCGATCAGACTGATCCCGTCGTCGAAGGTGGCGACGGCGCCGTGACCGAACTCGGGCCGGCGCTTCGGCATCGGCAGATCGAGCCGGTGTCGCGCCCTGAGGTACGCGTGCCAGCCGATGCGGCCCAGGCCCACCACGACGCGCACGCGCCCCAGCAGCCGCAGCTCCTCGAGCAGGTAGGGCTCGCAGTTGGCGATCTCGCGGGGTCGCGGCTTGTTGGCGGGCGGTGCGCACCGGACCGCCGCGGTGACGTAGGCGTCACGAAGCCGCAGGCCGTCGTCGCGGCGCACGGAGGTCGGCTGGTTGGCGAAGCCGGCCTCGTAGAGCGCGCGGTAGAGCCAGTGGCCGCTCTCGTCGCCGGTGAAGATGCGTCCCGTGCGGTTGCCCCCGTGCGCCGCCGGCGCCAGGCCGATCAGAAGCAGCCGCGCGCGGGGATCGCCGAAGCCCGGCAGCGGCCGCGCCCAATACTTCTGGCCCTGGTAGCGCCGCGGCGGCGCGGCCGCCGCCGCCTGGCGGTGAGCGACGAGGCGAGGGCAGCGACGACAGCGGACGATCCGCGCGTTCAGGCGCGCGAGCAGATCCCGATTGTGCATGGCGGCCGGATTGTGACACGGTGAGGGACATGGCGCGAGGACGGAACGGCGGGACGGCCCGCGTGCCCTCTCTCATCGTCCATGGCGGCGCGGGCGCGGAACCGGCCGACGGCCGGGACGAGCTGCGGGATGGCGTGCGGGCGGCGACCGACGCGGGGTGGCGCGTGCTCGCCGGCGGAGGCCGGGCGCTCGACGCCGTCGAGACGGCCGTCCGTGTGCTGGAGGATCATCCGCGCTTCAACGCCGGTCGGGGCTCGGCGCTGACCAGCGCGGGCACGGTCGAGGTGGACGCCTCCATCATGGAGGGCGATCGCCTGCGCTGCGGCGCCGTCGCGGCCGTGGCGCGCATCGCCAACCCGGTCACGCTCGCCCGGCGTGTCATGGACGATGGACGCCACGTGCTGATCGTGGGCGACGGCGCGCTGGCCTTCGCACGCTCGGTCGGCGTGCCGGAGTGCGATCCCGAGACCCTGGTGACCGACCGCGAGCGCCGACTCCAGGCTGAGGCCGCCAGGACTCCGGTCGGCGGCGGCACCGTCGGCGCCGTCGCGCTCGACCGCCACGGCACGATCGCCGCGGCGACGTCGACGGGCGGCCGGCGGGGCAAGCTCCCCGGCCGTGTCGGCGACAGCCCGCTCATCGGCTGCGGCACGTACGCCGACAGCACCGTCGGGGGCGTGTCGTGCACGGGCGAGGGCGAGGCGATCATCCGCGTCGTGCTCGGCCGGCGCGCCCTGGACTGGCTCAAAGAGGCCGACGATCCCGGCTACGCCGCCCGCGTGGCCGTCGACCTCCTCGTCGAGGAAGGCGGAGGCCAGGGTGGGCTCATCCTCCTCGACTGGCGGGGCCGCGCCGGCTACGCGCACTCCACCCCCTTCATGTCGGTGGCCTGGATGTCCCCCGCACTGACCGCGCCCCGGGTTCCGTCTTGATCGACATCGCCGACATCGAGGCCGCGCGCGAGCGTCTCCGGGGCGCCATCTACGAGACGCCCTGCGCGTACTCGCAGACACTCTCCGAGATCACCGGCGCCAAGTGCTTCGTGAAGCTCGAGAACCTTCAGATGACCGGCTCCTTCAAGGAGCGCGGCGCCGCGAACCTGCTCCTGCAGCTCGACGCGCGCGAGCGCCGGCGGGGCGTCGTGACCGCCAGCGCCGGCAACCACGGCCTGGCGGTCGCCTTCCACGCCGCGCGCCTGGGCCTCCCCGCGGTGATCGTGATGCCGGAGTGGGCCCCCCTGATCAAGGTGACGTCCGCGCGCCACTACGGCGCCGAGGTGATCCTGGAGGGCGCCGACTTCGACGAAGCCTACGCCCGGGCGCGGGAGCTGGAGACGGCCCGCGGCCTGATCTTCGTCCACCCCTTCGACGACGAGCGGGTGATCGCCGGCCAGGGCACGCTCGGCCTCGAGCTGCTGGAGCAGCGGCCCGACCTGGACGCGGTCCTGGTCGCGATCGGCGGCGGCGGGCTCGCCGCCGGAGTCGCCCAGGCCATCAAGGCGCGGCGGCCGGAGGTCCGCGTGATCGGCGTGCAGGCCGACGCCCTGCCCGCGATGCTGCACTCGCTCGAGCAGGACCAGCGCGTCACGCTCCCGCCCGCCCCGACGATCGCCGACGGCATCGCGGTGCGCCGGGTGGGCGAGCTGACGCTCGAGCTGGTCCGCAAGCACGTGGACGAGGTCGTCACCGTGAGCGAGGAGGAGCTGGCCAACGCCATCCTGCTCCTGCTCGAGATCGAGAAGACGGTGGTCGAGGGGGCGGGGGCGGCGCCCCTCGCCGCGCTGGTGAACCGCGCGCTGGGGCTGGCCGGCCGGCGCGTCGTGCTGGCGCTGTCCGGCGGCAACATCGACGTCACGATGCTCTCGCGGATCATCGAGCGCGGCCTGGTGAAGGACGGCCGGCTGGTGCGGCTGGGCGTGCTCCTGCGCGACCGGCCCGGCGCGCTGGCGCGGTTGAGCACGCTCATCGCCGAGGAGCGGGCCAACATCCTGCACATCGAGCACAACCGCGCCTTCTCCCAGGCGCCGATCGGCGACACGGAGGTCCAGCTCACGCTGGAGACGTCCGGTCGTGCCCAGATCGAGCGGCTTCTGACCCGCCTGGAGGCGGCCGGATACCGGGCGGTGGAACGGCATCCGTGAAGCCGGCCGGCTTCCGCGACGTCGCGCTCGTCGGCGTGGCCGAGTCTGACCTCGGCCGCGTGCCGGGCAAGACCGCCATCCAGCTCGCTGCCGAGGCCTCGGCCCGCGCGCTGGCCGGCGCCGGCCTGGGCAAGGCCGACGTGGACGGGCTCTTCACCTTCGGCTTCGGACGGATGGGGGCGGTGCAGTTCGGGGAATACCTCAGGCTCCGGCCGCGCTATTCCGACTCGTCCTTCATGGGCGGCTCGACGCCGGTCGCCTTCATCGGGCACGCGGCGGCGGCGATCAGGGCCGGGCTCTGCCAGGTCGCGCTGGTCTGCTACGGCTCGACGCAGGCCTCCGACGCCGCCCGGAAGCTCGGCGGCACGCCGGAGGATCCTCGCCTGCCGTCGTCGCAGTACGAGCGGCCGTTCGGCCTGCCCACGCCGCTCGGCGCCTACGCCCTGGCCGCCACGCGCCACATGGCGGTCTACGGTACCACCTCGGAGCAGCTCGCCGAGATCGCGGTCGCCACCCGCAGCTGGGCGGCCCTGAATCCCGTCGCGATGATGCGCGAGCCGCTGGCGATCGCCGACGTGCTCGCCTCCCCCGTGATCGCCTCGCCCCTGCACCGCCTGGACTGCTGCCTGGTGACCGACGGGGGCGGTGCGCTCGTCATCACCACCCGCGAGCGGGCCCGCGATCTGGCCCGGGTCCCGATCGTCGTGCTCGGCGTCGCCGAGACGCACACCCACCAGATCATCAGCCAGATGCCCGACCTCGCCGTCACCGGGGCCGCCGCCACGGGCCCGCGGGCCTTCGCCATGGCCGGCCTCGGGCCCGGGGACATCGACGTCGCCGAGATCTACGACTCGTTCACGATCACCGTGCTCCTGACCGTGGAAGACCTCGGCTTCTGCGCCAAGGGCGAGGGCGGCGCCTTCGTGGCCAAGCAGCGCACGGCCCCCGGTGGGGACTTCCCCCTCAACACCCAGGGCGGTGGCCTCTCCTACTGTCATCCGGGGGTCTTCGGGATCTTCACCGTGATCGAAGCGGTGCGGCAGCTGCGCGGCGAGTGCGGGCCTCGGCAGGTGGCGGACGCGAGCGTGGCCCTCTGCCACGGAACGGGCGGCGTGCTGTCCTCGTCGGGCACGGCGATTCTGGGGAGGCTCTAAGATGGCCCCGGCGCGGCCGCTGCCGGCCCCCGACCACGAAAGCGCCGAGTTCTGGCGGCGCGTGGGCGCCCACGCGCTGGCGCTCCAGCGCTGTGGCGCCTGCGGCACTCTCCGGTTCTACCCGCGCGCCCTCTGTCCCGAGTGCCTGAGCGACCGGACCGACTGGGTCCCGGTGAGCGGGCGGGGCACGCTCTACTCGTTCAGCGTCTGCTACCGCCCGGCGTCGGAGGCCTTCGCGGACCGGACGCCCTACATCGTCGCCCTGGTCGACCTCGCGGAAGGCGTCCGGCTGCTGGCGAACCTGGTCGACTGCGGGCCGGAGCAGGCGCGGGTCGGCATGCCCGTGACGCTCGCCTACGACGACGTCGCCGACGGCGCCACCCTCTACCAGTTCCGGCCAGAAGCTGGAGCCGCGTGAGGGCCGGGGCTGGGTCCCTCACGGAGACCCGTGGCTTCTGGGGATGGATGGAGCCTCACGTCATCAGAGGTCGCGTCTCGCGTCGTGGATAGCGTGGTCGACGTGAGGGACCCAACCCCGACCCTCACGCCCCCGGAGCCTCGGGCGCCGTAGCGTCGGCGGGATCGAAGTCGACGCGCGCCAGGACGTGCTCGGGCAGGCGCGCGTCGCCGAGCACCTTGGCCAGCTCGCCCGCGTCCCGGATGGGGCCGTGCTCGGCACGAAATCGGACAATCGCGTCGGCCTTCGCGCGGTCGATCCCGGGAATCTCGAGCAACTCGAGCGGATTCGCGAGGTTGACTCTGACCTTCTCCATGAAGGACACCTCCTTGCTCCCGGACACCTCGAGGCGGTCGCTTTAAGTGGCTGGGAGTGTAGGCAGGGACCTGTCCACCGTCAAGCCGGCGAGCGCGTCGGCAACGCCCCCGTGATGGCCACGTAGGCGCGCTCGGCGAGCTGGCGCGCCGCCTCGCGCGGCGCCAGCGCCCGATCGGGATGCACGAGCGGGTGATAGGTGATCGTGATCCGTCCGGGCCGCGGCAGCGCCCGCCCCGGTGGCCAGGCGTCGTGCCCACCGGCGATCGTGACGGGCAGGACCGGCACGCCGAGCGACGCGGCCAGGCGGAACGCCCCCAACCTGAAACGTGCTACGGTTCCGTCGAGGCTGCGCCCGGCCTCGGGAAAGATCATCACCGCCTCGCCGGCCTGGAGCAGCCGCACCGCCTCGCGCGCCGCGCGGGGATCAGCCGACTCGATCTCGACGGGAAACGCGCGGAGACGGCGGATGACCCACCCGAAGAGCGGGACCGCGAAGAGCCGGTTCCAGGCCATGTAGTGGACCGGGCGCCTGATGGGAAGGCTGGTCAGCGGCGGGTCGGCGTACGTCTGGTGATTCGGCGTGATCAGGACCGCGCCGGTGGCGGGAATATTCTTGGTGCCCCTCACCTCGAGCCCGAAGTACAGACGGGCGAGGGCCATCATGGCGGGGCGGAAGAGGTCGATGACGGGAGTGCGCACGCCCCTAAGGTACACAAAAACGGGGCCGGGTTTTCCCCGGCCCCGGTAGGGAGGTGTCGCGGTGGGGTTCTGTCTAGTCGTCGTCCTCGACCGAGCCGACCTCGGCTTCCACCTCTTCCAGCCGGCGGCCGAGGCGCTCGATGCGATCCTGGCAGCGGACGCAGGTCTGGACCTCGGGCAGCGCGCGCAGCCGCGCCGCCGCGATCGCCTCGCCGCACTCGATGCACGTGCCGTAGTCGCCGTCGCGGAGACGGTCGAGCGCCGTCTGCAGACGATGCACGCGCTCCACGAGAAGCTCACGGGTGGCGAAGCCGATCTCCCGGCGAACGATCTCCTGGGCCTCGTCGAACTCGTCGCCGTCCGCCGACCCGATCGGCCCCGGCGCCTCTTCGAGCGCGACGGCACCATCCATCAGACGGAGCCGACCGACCGCAGCCAGCAGGTCCTGCTCCAGCCGCTCCTTGATTCCTTTCATGTCTATCCTCCCTCTTCGTCTCCCTCTTTCCTCAGATGCGGCCTGAAGCAACTACGATGCCGAACCGTGAGACGGATGATTCGGCGCTCTAATTCTTTGAAAAATCAGGGCCAGAGGGGAGGCAGGGAGGCCAGGCCTGTCGGTGCATGGGCAGAATGCGCGTCAAAGTGACAGTTTTTGCGCCGAAACGGCGGGGACTTCCTCCTAAGGCGAAGGGAGCGCTAGGACGCCGGCTACGTCGGAATGGCGGGCTTCATGGCGATCCAGCTGATCGCGCCGCTTCTGGTGATGATCTTCCCGCCGATCGCGCTCTGGTTCCCGACCTGGCTCTTCGGCCCCTGATGCCCGGGCCAACCTAAATTAGCTCCCCAGACTTCGTTCTCTCGTCGCCGATCCTCGGCGAATAACACCGTACGCTGCGGTGGGCTCCTCTCTCGGTGTGGTCTCGTCCGGCTCGTCACTCGGCACCACAATGACGGCGGGGGATCAGGGCAGGAGGGTGCGGCGCAGCTGCTCGCTGGCCAGCAGCTCCGCCCCGGTGCCGGTAAGGATCACCCGGCCCTCGTCGAGCAGGTAGGCGCGGGTCGCCAGCCGGAGCAGCCGGCGGACGTGCTGCCCGGTGGCGACGATCGTCAGCCCCTCATCGCGCACGGCGCGGAGTGCGTCGCAGAAGGCGTCGACCACGGCACGCCCGAGGCCCAAGAACGGATCGTCGAGGCAGAGCAGGCGCGGCCGCGTCATGAGGCCGCGGGCCAGCGCCAGCATCTGCTGCTCGCCTCCGGACAGGTGCTGGGCTAGCACGCGCTGCTTCCCGTCGAGGACTGGGAAGAGCCGGTAGACCACCCTCAGGGTCTCCTCGCGCACCGCCCCGCCCCGCGGGACGAACGCCCCCAGCTCCAGGTTCTCCCGTACCGAGAGGGGGCCGAAGAGCCGGCGGCCCTCAGGAATCAGCGTGAGGCCTCGGGCGACGATCTCCCAGGGTGACCGGCCGTCGATCCGTTCGCCGTCGAGCCTGATGGCTCCGGCCTGCGGCCGCAGTAGGCCCGCGACGGCCTTCAGCAGAGTAGACTTCCCCGCGCCGTTCGGCCCCACGACCGCCACGAACTCGCCACCGCGCGCCTCCAGCGCCACGCCGCGGAGGACCTGGACCCCGTCGTATCCCGCCTCCAGGGACTCCACGGTCAGGCGCGCCACGTCCCCCTCACTCCTCCTCACCCATGTATGCAGTCCTGAGCGTGGGCGAATCGAGGACTGCGGCCGGGGGCCCGTCAGCGACGAGTGTCCCCCGGTCGAGGACGAGCACGCGGTCGGCCACCTCGGCGAGCACCGCGAACGAGTGCTCGACGGCGATGATCGTGAGGCCGTGCGCGCGGAGCCGTGCATAGAAGCGCACGACCTCCTCGCGCCCCTTGGGCGAGAGCCCCGAGGCCAGCTCGTCGAGCAGCAGGAGTGCCGGGCGTCCGGACAGCCCCAGCGCCAGTTCGAGCCGCTTGCGCTCGCCCAGGGAGAGCGTGGCGGCGGCATCGCCCGCCCGGTCGGTGAGGCCAACGATCGTCAGGAGCCGTTCCACCTCACGCAGCCGCTCAGCGCGCGTCCGCGGCCGCCGCGCCTGAAACGTCACCCCGACGAGGACGTTGTCGCGGACGCTCAAAGCGCCGAAGGGCTCGGGGATCTGGAACGTCCGCCCCACGCCGCGACGGGCAAGCTGCCACGGCGGAAGCCCGGTGACGCGCTCGCCGCGGAGCCACACGTCGCCCGCGGCGGGCCGCCGGAGCCCGGAGAGCACGTCGAAGAGCGTGGTCTTGCCCGAGCCGTTCGGGCCGAGCAGCGCGATCACTTGGCGCTCCTCGATCGCGAAGTCTACGCCACCGAGCGCGACGAGGCCGCCATAGGCCACCGAGATACCGCGGGCCGCCAGCAGCGTCATGGTATCCGCCGCCAGGCCGGCAGGACGAGCGTGACCGCGATCAGGGCGAGCGCGTACGGAAGCTGGTGGAGCGCCGGCGCCAAGGGATGGAAGACCAGTTCGCTCACGAGGTACAACACCACCGCCGCAGCGGCCGGCCCCAGCAGGCTTCGCCCGCCGAGCGTGGCCATGACCAGGGGCGCGATGGAGAAGAAGCGACCGAAGACGACGTCGGGCTCGACCGCGCCGAGAGTGTGCGCATAGACGGCGCCCGCGAGCCCGGTCGCGCCGCCCGACAGGGCGAAGGCGAGGACCTTCCAGGGCAGGGGTCGGAGCCCGAGTAGAGTCCCCCGCGTTTCGCCCTCCCGCAGCGCGGCCAGCGCGAGCCCCGCGCGAGAGCGTAGGACCGCGGCGGAGAGCGTCAGCGCGGCGGCCAGCGTGGCCAGCGAAAGGTGGTACGCGCCGACGCGGCCGCCGCCGAGTTCGAGAGGAATCGCCGGCAACGATGGTACCGAGGGAATGCCGACCAGCCCTGAGCCGCCGCCCGTCAACGCCGTCCAGTTGAGCGCGACCCCCCGCAGCAACTCCGCCGTGGCCAGCGTCGCCAGAGCGAGGGCAGCTCCCTTCAGACGTCCCGCGGCGAGACCGACGGCAGCGCCTCCGGCCCCGGCCAGGGCGGCGCCGAGCGTGATCGTGAGCCACGGCGAGGCGCCGTGAAGCGAGGCGAGCGCGGCGCCGTAGGCACCCAGGCCGAAGAAGGCGGCCTGGCCGAACGAGACCTGTCCCCCATAGGCGAGCAGGTTCCATGCTGTGGCCAGCGTCGCGAAGAGGTACGCCGTCGAAAATAGGTAGAGGTAGTAGGCGGGAGGCCCGAGAAGCGGCAGGACAGCGAGGACGAGAAGCACGGCAGCGAGCTTCATGATGGCCGGCCGAACCCTCGGGCCAGCGCCCCGCCGCGGGCCAGCAGCGAGGCGAGCAGCAGCAGTGCGAGGGCCGGCTCCCGCCATCCGGTGCCAGCCACAGCCGCTGTGAGCGCCTCCACAACGCCGAGCGCGATGCCCCCGAGGAGCAAGGCGCGCATCCGTCCGATTCCTGCCCAGAGGGCCAGCGTGATGGCAAGGAGCGTGAGCTCGCTCCCGGCGGCCGGGTACAAATAGTGGATCGTCGCGAAGAGGAGCCCGGCGCCGCCCGCCAGCCCGAACGAGAGGATGAACGCCAAACGCGTGGCGCGCTCGACGTCGATACCGAGCAGCGAGGCGGCGTCCCGATCCAGGCTCGTGGCCCGGATCGCCCGTCCCCAACGCGCACGGCGGAGGCCGAGCGCCAGCGCCCCGACCGCAGCCAGCGCCACGAGGGCAGCGGCGAGCCTGGCGTGGCTCAGCGCAACGCCGCCTAGCGCGACACCGCGACCCAGCGCGGGACTCGCGAGCAGTCGGTACTCGCCCGACCAGAACCCGGTCATCGCGCTCTGGAGCAGGAGCGACAGGCCGAAGGTGAGCACGCAGCTCCACAACTCCACCGGCGGCGCCAGCCGCGCCGTGAGCCGATCCCAGACGAGCCCCAGCGGCAGGGTCGCGAGGGCCGCCAGTGGCACGAGCAGGAGCGGATGGACACCGAGCAGGAGCCAAGCCGCGTAGCCGGCGTAGCCACCGAGCACGACCAACTCGCCGTGAGCCAGGTTCAGCCCGCGGCTCACGCTCAGGACCAGCGAGAACCCGGCCGCGATCAGCGCGTACAGACAGCCGACGAGCGCACCCGAGACGAGAGCCTGGAGAAGAGTTGTCAGGGACACGCGGGGCGGAAGTCTAGCGGGCTGGGTACTTCGGCGAGGCGGTGGCGTGGTTAGGCGGGTAGACGACGACGTGACGGCCGTTCTGAATCTGCACCACGACGCGCTCGTAAGCGACGGGATCGCCGTGGTCATCGAACTTCACGCGTCCGAGGGGCGTTTCCAAGTCCACCCTCGCCAGCGCCTCCCGCAGGCGGTCGCCGGTGATCGCGCCGCCCCCGAGGGTCTCGAGCGCGCGGATAACGGCGCGCGCCGCCGCGTAGCCGTGCATGGTAAGCGGGACTGGCGCGCGGCCGAAGCGTCGCGTATATGCCGCAACGAAGAGGCGCGACTCCCGCTCCCGCCCCGCCCAGTTGACGTCCGGCTGCCACGACGTCGTGCCGTAGAGCCCCTCGCTCGCCGGGCCGAGGTCGAGGACGACGCCGGGGAACTCGAGCCCAAACGCCCCCAGGAAGGCGTCGACCCGCAAGCCCGACTGCCCCATCTGCCGAACCAGGAGGAGGTGATCGGCGAAGAAGGTGTCCGACAGGAGGACTTCTGCTCCCTGGTCCCGCACCCGGGCCAGCAGCGGCGTGAAGTCGCTGAGGCCGGGAGCAAAGGGCTCAAAGACGGCCACGTGGATCCCGGTCCGCTCGAAGACCTCCTTCTGGCGACGGGCCAGCTGGCTCGCGCCCGGGGTGTGAGAGTAAAGGATCGCAACGCGTCTGGCTTTGAACACCTCGCGGACGACGCCGGTCGTCACGTCGACGTAGGCTCTGAGGCTCGAGACGCGGAAGAAGTACCGGTTGCCGCGCGCGGTGAGCCGCTCATCAAGGGAGGCGGCAGCAACGTACGGGGCGCGGGCGCGGTCGGCCACCTCGGCGACGGGGCCGACGAGGCTGTCGACATATCCACCGACGAGGGCGACAGCGCCGTGCCGGCCGGTCAGCTCCTCCGCGGCAGCCACGGCTCGCAGGGGCTTACCCTCGTCATCGCGAGACAGGAGCGCCAGCGGCTGGCCAGCAATGCCGCCGCGCGCGTTAGCCTCCTCGACGGCCAACGCCACGCCCTGGTGGATCGCGGAGCCCTGCGCGGCGAACTGGCCGGTGCGAGAGTCGATCTCCCCGATGACGATCGGCTCGGCGGCGGGGACCAGAGCCGCGGCCAGAAGCAGAAGAAGAACAGACAAGAACGGGCGTACCGGAGTCACGAGTCCCCGCAGTTGACCTCCGAGACTAAGAGAGCTGGCAGGACCTGGGGTTTGAGATGAGGTTGGAGGGCAGATGCCTGGCGCCGTGGACAAGGATACCGGATAGCTGTCCGAGATTCCAGAGCCATCACCCACTCCCCAGGCGCCGGACGCAGGACCGAATCCAGACTCTGCGCCTTTCCCCGCGGCGAGTCAAGGCTGGTTCTTGAGCACTCCAGCTGCGCCGCCCCCGCGCGGCCCTGGTCGGTGGCGGATCCTAGAGGCGTTGCTGACGTGACCTGCCCTCCACTCGGACGTCGTCGATGCACGGTACACGCGGAGAATCCATCGGTTGCCGCGCCGCGCTGACTCAGGTCCTCGTCCGGATGCAAACGTGGAGGTGCCCGGCTCATCTTGAGGGTTTATCATCCCCAGGGGAGGATTCTCTTGACGCCGATCGATCCCGAGGCCTGGCTCTTTCGGAGCATCGTGCAAGAGATCCCAGAAGCCGTCATTTTTGCGGACCGGACGGGCGTGATCCGACTGTGGAACAGCGGCGCTGAAACCATGTTCGGCTACTCCGCTGGCGAGGCCGTGGGGCAAACTCTGGACCTGATCATTCCGGAGCGTTTGCAGCCGCGTCACTGGGATGGCTACCACAAGGTTATCGCGACTGGGGTCACTCGGTATGCGCGTGAGTTGCTGGCCACGCCGGCGATCCGGAAGGACGGCCGGCGCATCTCTATCGAGTTTTCGATTACCCTCCTTAAAGAAGACACCGGCAAGGTACTCGGCGCTGCCGCGATCATCCGCGATGTGACGGCCCGTTGGGAGGAGGAGAAGACCCAGAGGCAGTCCGGAAGCAGCGACTCACCGCGCTGAGCGGGAGAACGACGCAAAACAGCCAGGCTCACCACCGTCGGGGTCGGCGGTAGTCGAGGCCTGTGTCAGGTTGTGGTTTTTCAGGGGCTCCCGGCAGCCGATTCGCCTACGCGCGTGGAGACAAACGACTTAACGCCCGAGAAGGCTATCGGCGCGGTGTGGCACGTGCAGTCACAATGAACTCGCCAGTCGCCAGTAGCCGCCTTCGTGATCACGAAGGAGCTTAGAGCCGGGGCAGTGCTGATCGCTCTTTGAGCAGGCTTCGGAGATCGTCATCTCTGGCACCGGCCAGAAGTTCTGCGCGTCGCAGCCTTGACGCATAGCCGCGGTGCGCGGTCCCCAGAACGCGTGTTGCGATGGGCCTCGTCGGTGCGGCCAGCGCGCAGGATGCCGGATCGGTTCCCAACGGCCCGTAACTCACGGCGCGCTCCGTGGCGAACCTGGGCCTGAAGACTACCCCCGGGGCGACTGACTGTTCGGCCGCGAGTCGCACACGCCTGCACCGGGGACCTCCTCCTGCGTACGCTTCAACCGCCTCACCAGCTCCTCGTACGACGCCGCCCGGATAATCCGGTCGAACTGCGCGCGGTAATTCGCGACCAGGCTCATGTTGTCGACGACGTCGTCGTCGTAGACCCGCCAGCCCTCGCCCCGCCTGAGCATCCGGGCTTCGACGGCGACGTCGGTGCCCCGCTTTCTGTGAATGCTCCCGCGGACGACAGCGTAGTCGCCGTCGATGGACTCGCTCAGGCACCGGATGCGCTCGCCGCTGTAGTGGTCGATCTGCGAGCTGTAAGGACCCATTTCCGAGGTGAGCACGGCTAGTGCCGTTCCAACTTGTTGATACTAAATCTGTCCACGAACGACGTACACGGTGCCTTCCTAGGCGCGAATAGTTGGAACGGCACTAGGCGGGCGCCTCGGCCTGCCGGAGCCGCGCCTCCTCGGAGTTCGGGTCCCAGTCCGTGCCGACGCCGCCTGCCCGCGCCGCGGCCATTTTTGCGAGGAGCCGGTCGTGGAGCTCCCCAGTCTTCGCGCTCCGGCAGCGGTCGCGCTCGGCGAGGACGGGATCGAGGGCGGCGCGCGCGCCGACGACGTCGGGCACCCCCGCCAGGGTCTGGTCGACGAGCCGCCGGTAGATCCGGGTGAGCTCGCCGATGAGCGGTGCCGGGTACTCCCGCCCTTGGATCTTGAGCGTCGTCACGCCGAGCGCGATGTAGCGGGGCACGTCCTCGAGCAGGTTGTAGATCTCGTTGTTCGACCGGTCGAGGTACGTGAGGATCTTGTCTGGGAAGCGCGTGGCGATCTCGGGGACGTGGTGGCCGATGCACGGGCGGTAGCAGACCCCGCCCTTGTCGGGGTTGCCGATGAGCTTCGTGCGGCTGGTCCCGTCCGAGTCGTGGACGACCCGTTCCTCGAAGTAGGGCGCGAAGTAGTCGTAGAGCCGGCAGCCCCCGACGCCGGTGATGCAGCGGTTCGAATGGATCAGGAGCTCGACCCCGATCCCGACCTCGTCTGCCGTGCCCTTGAGCGCCGCGATCCGCTCGAAGGTGTTGAGCGCCGTGGAGGCTACGAACTGGGTCGCCCCGGCCGTCTTGACCCGCTCCATCGCCGCCCGGTCCCGGACGTTGCACGCGACGCTCGCGTGGATCGTGATCTCGGGGAAGCGCGCGTGCACCTCGCGCATGGCGTCCTCGGATTTCATGATGAAGCCGTCCACGCCTGCGCGCCCGTAGGCCTCGACCTTCCGGAGCATCTCCGCGTGGTCCGCGGCGTCGATGTCCACGTTGAGCGCCACCCGCAGCTTCGCCCCGTGGTCGTGGGCGTGCTGGATTGCCCCCAGGACCTCGTGGTGCTGGATCTCGTAGGCCGCGTCCCGCCGGCTCCAGCCCAGCGGGCCCACGTAGACGGAGTCGGCCCCCGCCCGCACGCCCTCGCGGAACATCTCCATGCTGCCTCCCGGTGAGAGTAGCTCCGTCATCGCGCTCTCCATTCTGTGGTGGAAGGTGCTTCGGTACCGACGTAGTCCATGCCACTCCGGCCGAAGGCGAAGCCGTTCGCCAGGCCGAGGCGCGAGTGCGCCGCGAGGGTCTCCCACCAGCGCGCCTCGAGCCAGCCGTCGCCCGCCAGCGCCCGCACGAGCGCCTCGCGGTAGGTCGCTCCCACGGCGCGGCGGTACTCCGGGCTCTCCGACACGGCCTCCACCCGGAAGTGGCGGTGCCCCGCCGCAACCAGGCGCGGCAGGTGCTCGAGCAGGCAGACGTCGCGGCCGCTCAGGATCCCCTTGCCGACCGACTTCAGCCCCCACGCCTCCTTCCGGAGGAAGACCTCCCGCTGGCAGAGTTCGGGACAGGGGACGCCCCAGGTCCGTTCGTAGTCGAGCAGGACGCAGAACTCCGAGACGCCGAGCGGGAGCTTCCCGTGGACGACGAGCTCCAGGGGGATCCCGCCCGCCCGCCCGATCGCGTCGATCTCGTCGAGCGGAAGCTCGGAGGCCGGCGTGATCCGCGCGACGCCGAAGCCCTCGAGGACCTCGACCCCGGCGCTCGTGTAGACGTTGGTGAAGTTGCCCACGTGGATCGGAAGCTCGGGGAATTCGTCGCGCACGAGCTTCACGAGGCCGAGGCTGTGGACCTCGACTGCCGCCGCGCCCTCGGCGACCGCGACCGCGAGCGCCGCGCGGAGGACCGGGAGCGTGTCGTTCCGCGGCGTCGCGTAGGTCGTGAGGTAGGCGCGCCGGCCCTCCGCCCGGACGAGGCGGATCGCCTCGCGGAGCTCCGTCGGCCGCTCGAGGGGGTTTCCTTCGTAGCGGCGGCAGTAGATGTTTCCAAGGTAGACCGCGTCGTAGGGGCCGAGATCGGAGGCGCGGAGGTGGCGGAGGTTCGAGACCGAGGTGTTGAGCTCGAAGGCGCCGGGCTCCACGGCCTCTCCTAACGCCCCACGACCGTCCACGACGGCGGCAGGACGGGCTCGGGGAAGGCCGGCAGGCGTGCGGCGGCGCGCGCGGCGTCGATGGCGCGGCGGTAGCGCGCGACGAGGGGCTCGAGCTGCTCCGGCGGGAGACTCCGCCCCTGGAGCTTCAGGACGCCGACGCCCGCCGCGAGGTAGCCGGGGACGTCGCCGAGACGCGAGAGCTGCCGGCTCGGAAACAGCTGCGCCGCGCGGTGGCCGTCCGCGGTGGAGAGCTCCCAGGGCTCCTGGCAGATCCGGAAGCAGGCGCCGACCCCGCCCCGCTTCATGCTGCCCGTCTGGCGCATGACGTCGGGAAGGCCGCCGGGCATCGCCGTGGGCTTCAGGTGGACATAGCTCGGCATCGCGCACTTTCCGAGGAGCACGAACTCCTCGACCATGTGGAGCATGACCTCGACCGTGATCCCGCCCACGGCCGCGCACTCGGCCGCCTCGGCGGGGCCCACCGTGCCCGGGAGCACGATCGCATCGGCCCCGATCTCACGGAAGAAGGCGACGTCGGCGACGGTCTGCGCGCCACACCCGATGCTCGCCGTGAGCGAGAGTTCCGGGAAGCGCCGGCGCAGGGTCGCGAGGACGCCCACGTCGTTCACGATGAGGGTGCGGATCCCGAGCGCGGTGAGGCCCGGGATCTCGGCGAGGAGGGCCGCGCGCTCGCGTGGCTTCGGGATCGTGTTCAGGGCGAGCTGGAGCTCCGCGCCGCGCTCGGCCGCCTGCCGCACGGCGCGGGCGAGCTCGTCCCGGTCCAGCTCCCCGCGAGCGCCACCCCGGCTCCACCCCTTGAGGCCGACGTAGACGGCGTCAGCTCCCGCCTCAAGGGCGGCGTGGATGGCTTCGGGACTTCCGGCGGGGGCCAGCAGGGTCGCCATCGGTGACGGATACCTTCCCGGAAAGCGCGCGCGAAGTCAAGGGGGCCGCCGCGCGCCGGCTATTGTTTTATAGACATGTCATCCCCTAACTGTTCAGTGAGAGTGTCACCCCATCGCGACATGGGAGACACTCGCGATGAGCCGCAAGGAAGTGCCGCCTCGCCCGCGAGGTAGTAGCCCGGATGCCTCGAGACGTAGGACTTCGACAAACAAGAAAATGCGATAATGCGCCGGGAGGAAGGAGATGAGCCCCCGCCTAGGAAGGATCCCGTCGCCGTGGAGGCCGAAGTCTGCGAGAAGATCCATCTACCGCTGGGACGGCGTCGCCATGCGGCGCGAGTGGGAGTACCTCGTGCTCGCGCCGGAGGCGCTGGTCGCGCGGCTCGGCGAGCCTCTGATCTTGCTGGGTGACGCCGCGCCGGCGATCCGCTCGCTGCACGCGCGCCCGGCGCCGCCGAGGCACCGCGGGCCATCGCCAGCGTGGGTCGCGCTCCTCGGCGCCGAGCGGCTGCGGGCCCGCGAGACCATGGCGCCCGCCGACCTCGTCCCGATCTACCTCAGGCCCTCCGAGGCGAAGCTCAAGCGCCGTGCCGTCCTTGTCCGTTGACCTGATGCGGCCCGAGGACCTCGACGAGGTCCTCGCGATCGAGCGCGTGTCGTTCTCGATGCCGTGGTCGCGCGGCGCGTTCCTCTACGAGATGCAGCAGAACCAGGTGGCGCGCTGCTGGGTCAGACGCGAGGACGGGCGCGTCGTCGGCTATCTCTGCCTCTGGGAGGTCGCCGGCGAGCTGCACATCACGAACATCGCGGTGCACCCGACGTTTCGCCGGCGGGGGATCGCCCGGGCGCTGCTCGGCGGGGTCCTGGACGACGCGCGCCAGCGCAAGCTCCGCCTCGTCGTGCTCGAGGTGCGTCCGAGCAACGCCGAGGCGCTCGGGCTCTACGACTCCTTGGGATTCCGCGTGGTGGGCCGCCGTCGCGGGTATTATTACGACACCGGCGAGGACGCCCTCGTCATGGAAGCGAACCTACAGACCGTCCAGCCGGGAACCCGGACCTAGCGCCGCTAGGCGACTCCCTAAACCCTTGAAGAGAATGAGAGGGCGTGGTAGAAACGGCTGTCCCGGAGGACGCCTATTAATAAGGTAGCCAAGGCCGGCCTCGAAGACGTCATCGTCTCGACCTCGGAAATCTGCTTTATAGACGGGCGGGAAGGGCGGCTGCTCTACCGCGGCTACGACGTCGACGACCTGGTGCAGTCCTCCTCGTTCGAGGAGGTCGTCTATCTCCTCTGGCACGGCAACCTGCCCAGCCGCAAGGACCTCGACGCGCACATCAAGGCGCTGTCCTCGGTGGCCAACCGGAAGCTGCCGCCCAAGCTCATCGCCATCCTGCGCCAGCTCCCGAAGAAGACGGTGCCCATGGAGGTGCTGCGCACGGGCGTGTCGGCCCTGCAGGCGTTCGATCCCGACGCCGAGGACAACGCCCGCGAGGCGACCATCCGCAAGGCGGTCCGCCTCACGGCCCAGATGCCGACGCTGGTCGCCGCCTGGGAGCGGCTGCGGCGGGGCAAGCCGCCGGTGGCGCCGAACCCGAAGCTCACCCTGGCCGCCAACTTCCTCTACATGCTGAGCGGCCAGA
>DASYUQ010000040.1 GCA_036001065.1 Candidatus Methylomirabilota bacterium | reverse complement strand
CAGGCGATCGTCGATTTCGACGACAAGCGCTACGACGCCGCGCTCGCGAACCTCCGCCGCGCGCTTCAGATCGAGCCCGATCACGTCGAGGCACTCTACTACACGGGCGTCGTGCACATGGCGCAGCGGCGTCCGGCCCAGGCGGTTCCCTTTCTCGAGCGCGCGCGGGCGAAGTCGCCGACCGATCCGTCGATCGCCTTTCAGCTGGGGCTGGCCTACTTCGCCCAGGAGCAGTACGACCGCGCCGAGCCACTCCTCGAGCAGGTCTTCCGCGCGCAGCCGGCGCTGGACGGCCTGGGCTACTACGTGGGGTTCATCAGGTACCGCAGGAAGGACTACCGGGGCGCCCTGCGGGCCTTCCGGGCGGGGCGGGCCAGCGACCCCGAAATCCAGCAGCTCACGCGCGTGTACAGCGGCCTGGCGCTGGCCGCGGTCGGCCTGCCCCGACAGGCGGCCGCCGAGGTGGAGCAGGCCCTGCGCCTGGCTCCGGGATCACCGGTCACCGGCCCCGCCGAGCGTCTGCGCGACGCCGTGGTCGCTGCGCGGGAGAAGGAGCGCCGGTTCTCGGCCGAGGTGCGGGTGGGTGTGTTCTTCGACGACAACGTGCGCGTGCTGCCCAACGCCGTGGACCGCGACGACCCCAACGCCGACCCCACCGTCTCGGCCATTCGCAGCCAGAGCCGCAAGTCGCGCGATTCCATCGGCGAGCTGCTCGGCGTCCGCGCGGAGTACGTCTGGTGGCGGACGCCGGACTGGGAGTCGGCCGTCGGCTACTCGTTCTTCCTCTCGAACTACAACGACGTCCCCTCCTTCAACATCCTCGATCACCTGGTGACCGGCAGCCTCGTGCACAAGAACGCCATCGGGACGATGCCGATCCAGGTCGGGATGCAGTACGCCTTCGACGCGCTGTTCCTGGGCGGGCCCGTGTTCGTGCAGCGCCACACCGCCACGCTCTTCGGCGCCATCGCCGAGAGCGACCAGCATCTGACCCAGGTTCTCAGCCGCTATCAGAACAAGGACTTCCACGAGCGGGAGGGCACCCCCGTGCGCGAGATACGGGACGCCGACAACTGGATGGCGGGGATCCAGCATTTCCTGCGATTCTCGGAGGACCGGCACTACCTCAAGCTCGGCTACCAGTTCGACTACGAGAATGCGGAAGGCCGGAACTACTCGTACCGCGGTCATCGCATCCTCACCGGCGCGCAGTACACGCTGCCCTGGGGGTCCATCCGGCTCAAGTACGATCTGGACCTGCACCTGCGCCGCTACGCCTACGCCAACTCGATCCTGCCGGGCAACGACCCCGGCCGCCGCCGGCGCCACGACGAGGAGGTCACCCACACGATCCGCGTCGAGGTGCCACTCCGGTATCGCCTGACGCTGGTGGGGGAATTCCTCAAGACGGACAACCGGTCGAACCTCGAGGTGTTCGACTACAACCGGAACGTCACCTCGCTCTCGCTCGTCTGGTCGTACTGAATTCGCGCGGGCGCCGCGCCCGCGGGCCGGAGGGCGATTGGTCAGGGCCGACCGGGGTCGGTCCGGGCCCGGATGCCGAAGAGCCGCACGCTCCACACGTAGAGCCACGGCAGGTGGCGACGCACGAAGACCGTCACCTTGCCCAGCCACGTGACGACCACCTCGCGACGGCGCCGCGCGACCGCGCGCACGATCTGGCGGGCCGCCCGGTCGGCGCTCATGCGCACCCACGCCGGTGCGGGGTGGCGGGCCTCGGGATGACGCACGCCGCGGCGATCGACCTGGTGGATCTCGGTGTCGACGAACCCGGGACTGACGAGCGTGACGGACACGCCCGACGGCGCCAGCTCGAAGGCGAGCGCCTCGGCGAGGGCCCGAACGGCGAACTTGCTCATCGCGTAGGCCGAGGAGCCGGGCGTGGCCACGTGGCCGCTGACACTTCCCACGATCACCAGGTGCCCGCGCGCGCGCCGGAGCTCGGCGAGGCCGGCGTAGATCGTGCGCAGCACGCCGAAGACGTTGGTCTCGAGCTGCCGGCGGTAGTCCTCCAGCGTGAGCCCGTCGAGCCGGCCGACGACGCCGAAGCCGGCGTTGGCGACCAGCACGTCGATCCTTCCCAGCTCGGCGGTCGTGCGCGCGACGGCGCGCTCGAGGTCGCCGTCCTTGGTGACGTCGCACGGCAGCACCAGCGCGCGGCGGCCGGCCGCCGCCAGCTCGGCCGCGAGCGCTTCGAGGCGATCCAGGCGCCGCGCGGCGAGCGCGAGGTCGGCGCCCTGGCGGCCCAACTCGCGGGCGAGCGCAGCGCCGATCCCCGAGGAGGCGCCCGTGATGAAGGCCACCCGCCCGGCGAAGGTCCCCATGCGACGGCGATCATCGGGCCCGAGACTCCGCTCGTCAAGCGGCCGCACCTGCGGCCGACGTAGCCTCTCGCGGGACGGCGTCACGTTGACCCCCCGGGGAGGCGCGTGATAGCGTGTGAAGGCTGCGCGGGCTCGTGGTGCAGCCTGGTTAGCACACTGGACTGTCAATCCAGAGGTCGCGGGTTCAAGTCCCGTCGAGCCCGCCATTCGCATCGAGCGGTCAGGGGGGGCAGCGCGGGCGCTGCCCCTCTGACCTGCCCCAACGGCTTTTCGACCACCTCTGCAGTTGAGTTCCGTGGCGCCGCCGGGTCTCCGATCCGGCTGCCGGCGGCCGAGACCGCAGCAAGGAGCTGGCGATGGCGCGAATGACAGCGTGGCGTCTGATCTTCGCAGTCCTCGGCTTGACGATGGTGGCGGTGCCTCCGGCTGGGGGCGAGTGGTTCGCCGACCTGTACGCCGGCCGCGCCTCCACGGAGAGTCGGGACATCTCGGTCAGAGGCACGCTGTCCGGCGTCGCGGTCGACGGCAAGCTCACGGATGTCGACTTCGACAGCTCGTTGGCCTTCGGCGCTCGCCTCGGTCACTGGTTCGACGCGCTCCGGTTCGTCGGCGTCGCCGTGGATGTGTCGTACTTCGAGGCGAACATCAGCTCGCAGACGGTGACCCCGAGAGGAACCCTGGCTGGTCCGCTGCTGGGCGTTCCCGCGGGCGCTTCCTTCACGGGGCCGGTCAGGCTCGGTCACACCGACATCAACGTCACCGCATTCTCCGTGGACCTCATGCTACGGTGGCCGCTGCTGACGAGTGAGAAGTTCCCGCGCGGCCGCCTGCAGCCCTATCTCACGGCCGGGCCGGGCCTGTACCTCACCGACGTCCAGCATTTCGACCTGGGCGCCTCGCCCGGGGTCAAAGCGGGGGCGGGGCTGACCTGGCTCTTCACGAAGGACATCGGCGTGTTTGCCGAGTATCGAGCGACGTACTTCGAGCCCGAGGTGGAATCCGGGCGCATCAGGCTGAACACGACGATCGATACCCGCCTGATCCTGGGCGGGCTCACCGCCCGCTTCTAGTTATCGGAGGGGGCGGACGTTACGGCCCCCTCCGAGACCTCCCCCCGGATGGGTTGCGCCGGCAGAGCCGGCGCTCGAACGGCAGATCTCCAGCGTTGCTTCGACGAGCTTCTGACTCGCGAACCGCCGCCGGCGGCCGGTCCCTCGTCGCTCACGAGCCGTGAGCCCCCTGGCGCGCGATCAGATCCGCGAGGTCCCCGGGAACGGCGTGGCGGTTGGCGGGCGTCACCTCGATGAGGCGCACGGCGTCGTGCCGCTTGATCGTCTCGGCCCACGGGTGCGACGGCCTGAGGATGGTGCCCAGCACGGGGACGCCGCTCGCCAGCGCCGCCTCGACCGCCAGACGGAACGCGGCCGACGTCATCTCCATCCTTCCGATCTCGTCGATGACCACCAGGGCGCGTCGGCGGACGGCGTCGTGGATGGCCGGCACACCGATGCGGTCGAGCGCCGCGACATCCACCCCGTACTTGCCCACGTGGGGTCCGCTGCGGTGCTGCACGTGGGCCAGGATGGCGCGCTCCCCGCTCAGCGTGACCAGCGCGAAGCCGACGCGCCGATCCTGCTCACGGATCTCTTCCGTGAAGAACCCCCCGGCCGGGAGGGAGGCCAACCGTTCCAGCACCCGGCGCAGGCAGGTGGTCTTTCCCACGCCGGGACGACCGGTCAGGAGCCAGACCCGCTCGGGCGATCTCAAAAGGGCGCGCGCGCCACCGTCCAGCGTCCTGCTGTCGGCATCGTCCTTGCTGTGATTGTCCTTGCGGTGGTCGAGCAGTGCAATCCCTGGCAACGGCGGAAGGAGGGCACACACGATGTTTGGGAGCTTCATGCTCGGGTTGATCATGGGCGGTGCGGCGGTGTGGTTTTACGGGCGGGAGATCGGCGGGTACGTCGACGACAAGACCCGCGCGGCGCGCGGCAAGGCTGCCGATACTCTGCAGGCGGCTGCCGAAGGTCTGCAGTCGGCGAAAGAGACGATCCAGGGCGGAATCGCGGGCAAGGAGCGCCGGGCGGGCTAGTGCCGTTCCAACTTGTTGATACTAAATCTGTCCACGAACGACGTACACGGTGCCTTCCTAGGCGCGAATAGTTGGAACGGCACTAGGCGCCGGTCGACCCGAAGCCGCCACTGCCGCGGTCGCTGGGCGGCAGCTCGTCCACTTCGGCGAACTGCACCCGCTCGACCCGCTGTAGCACGAGCTGGGCGATACGTTCGCCGCGCCCGAAGCTCACCGGCTTGGCGTCGTGGTTGACCAGCAGCACCTTGACCTCCCCCCGGTAGCCGGGGTCGATCAGGCCGGGGGCGTTCAGCACGGTCACCCCCTGCCGGAGCGCCAGTCCGGAGCGCGGCAGGACGAAGCCCGCGTAGCCCTGGGGGATCGCGACTGCGATGCCGGTGGGGACCAGCGCGCGGGCGCCCGGCGCCAGCGTCACCGGCGCGGCCGCGCAAAGGTCGAGCCCGGCGTCCTCCTCGCGCTGGTACGTCGGGAGCGGCAGGTCCGGATCGAGTCGGCGGACGGCGACGCGGACCACGTCAGGGGACCACAGGGGGAGGCTCGTCCCCGGGGCGGCCCTTGCCCGCGAAGGGGATGACGCTGATGCCGCCGTTCTCCTCGAGCATTGCGAAGCGGACCTCGCCCGGCTCCACCACGCCGTTCCGCCGGAGCGCCGCCAGGAGCTCCTCGGTGGTGATACGTTCCATCTTTAGATTCTGGTGAAGCAGGCGGCCGTTGTGGATCAGGAGGGTGGGGGTCGGCTCCAACAGGTGACGCGCCAGCTTCGAGCGGAAGGTCAGCTCCACGACGCCGGCGTTGAGCCCGAAGATCGTGACGGCGCCGATGAGCCCGCCGGTCAGCGAGGTGTCATCGCCGATGATCGCGTTCTGAACGACGTTGGAGATGATCAGCAGGACGACGAGGTCGAACGGCGTGAGCTGGCCCACCTGGCGCTTGCCGCTGAACCGGAAGGCCACGAGCATGAAGACGTAGATGATGGCCGCGCGGAGCACCTTTTCCCACACGGGCACGCCGGGCATGAAGATGTCGCTCATCGCTTCTTCTTCTCCTCTGAAAGGATTCTGCGTCGGTCAGGAGGCTGGCAGCGCTAGGAGCGGGTGGCGCGCTCGCTCCGCTCGCGATCGGTCGAGACCACCAGCTCGCTGAGCTGCCGCAACAGCTCCATGGTGAGCTGCGGCCGGTTGCGGATCAGCCAGTCCAGCCGCTCGTTCCGGATGATGAGGAGCTCGACGTCGCTGAGGGCGACGGCCGCCGCCGAGCGCGGCGAGCGGCGGAAGAGCGCCATCTGGCCGAACAGCTCGCCTTCGCCCAGGGTGTTGAGCACCCGCTCCTGCCCGTCGAGGAGCCGGCGGATCTCGACCGTCCCGCCATGGACGACGTAGGCCTCGCCGTGAGGATCCTCGCCTTCCTTGAAGATGACCTCGCCCGCCTTGAACCGTCGCCGCTCGACGTCGCCCAGGGTGAGGTTCTTGTAGATCTCGAGGCCGATGGAGGGCAGCGACGACTTGGCCTCCACGGGCAGGCGCGCGTTGGCCCAGCCGCCCAGCCCACCCTTGAGGATCCGCACATTGGTGTAGCCGCGCTGGCGGAGCAGCAGGGTGATCCGCGCGCTCGTCTGCTCGTCGGGGCTGGTGCAGTAGGTGACGATGAGCTGCTTGGGGTCGGCCTCCAGCACGATGCGTCCCGCCTCGACGTCCTCCGGCTCCAGCCGGACGGCGCTGGGGAGCTTCAGCGGGCTCGTCTCGTAGTCGGTCTTGGTGCGGACGTCGACCAGCAGCGGGTTCAGCCCCTTCTCGATGAACCCGATGACTTGTGGCGGGTGCACGCGGAAGCGGTTGCGCCACCAGCGGCGCGCGCCCATGCCTCCGTAGACGCCGGCGCTGAGCAGCGTGATGCCCAGCGTGGCCCAGGCCCACGGAAACGGCCGGGGCGGCGGGTTCTTGACCTTGAACTCCGCCTCGGCCAGGGCGCGCTTGACGTCGGGGAGATTGGGCTGGAGGCGGTTGGCCTCCTGGAACCTCGCGACGGCGACGGAGTAGCGCTCCGCGAAGAAGGCCTGGAGGCCCGCGGCCCAGACGGGGTTGAAGGCGCTCTCCCCGGGGGTCTTGACGGCGGTCCCTTGCAGGAACTTCAGTACGTCCCGGGCGGGGATCAGGAAGTTGAAGCCCTGGACGATCGCCCCGCCGGCGGGGGAGAGCGACACGAAGGTCATCACGCCGACCAGGGTGGCCTCGTCACCGATCGCCGGTCCGCCGCTGTTGCCGTGGGCGGCCGGCGCGTCGGTCTGGATCACCTCCTGGCCGATCGCGTCCTGCTTGAAGCCGGAGACCGCGCCGTTCGTCACCGACGCTTCCATCGAGACGCTCTGGTTGAGCAGCTCGTGGGAGAGGACGACCCCGGGGAAGCCGAGGATGTGGATCGGGTCGCCGATCTGGGCGTCGCGCGTGGAGATCGCGAGGGCCGGATAGACGCCCGCAGCCACGCGGAGCAGCGCGAGGTCGCGGCCGGAGTCCGGCACCGGGCGGCCGGTGGCGTCGAGCAGCAGCGGCGCGCTGAACTTCTTGACCTCGGCGGGGAGCCGGGTGCCGTTCGAGAGCAGGACCGTGAGCGACGGCAGCGGCGTGAACTTCAGCCCCGCCATGGCGCGGTCCGTCAGCTCGCGGCGGATGCGGTCCTCGGCGTCGGGCCGCTGGCCGCGCATGAGCCCCTGGGCGCGGAGCGCCGGCTCGACGCACGCCTGGTCGATCGCCTTCTTCTTCAGCTCGTGCGCCACCCAGGGGGGCAGGCGGTGCACCGGATCGACGACGTGCGCGTTGGTGATCAGCCAGCCGCGGCCGTCCACGAGCCACCCGGTGCCCGTCTCGACGAAGGGCGAGGGTTTCACCGTGACCGGCCCCTGGCCACAGTTCATCGTGACTTCCGCGTCGACGCGCGCGGTGATGAGGGCGACGGCGGGTTTGGCCCGGAGGATCGCCTCCTGTACCGTCAGACCCGCGGCGCGCGACGGGAGCACCAGCCACGCGGCGGCGAGCGCGGCTCCCAGCAGCCGGCGCTTCATGGCACCGCACGGTACCACGGAGCGCGTCCCCTTTGCACCCCGCGGGCGCCCGGCGCCCCGCGCGTCGGCGCTCCCAGCTAGGTGACGTTTCGCGTCCGCCGACTGCCGAGATTTGGCAGTCAGGGAGGATCGCGGCGGAGGGCGGGGGTCGTGGGTTCGTGTTGTATTCCAGGATGTTTCTTCCCTCGGCACCGGCGCTGCTAGAATCGCCTTGCGGGAGGCCATTATCGTTATGCTGCGCAGGGGACGCCCCGGGGTGGGCGACCGGCGGGGCTTCACGATGACCGAGCTGCTGGTCGTGCTCGCGATCGTGGGCATCCT
>DASYUQ010000039.1 GCA_036001065.1 Candidatus Methylomirabilota bacterium | reverse complement strand
ACCTGCACGCTGATGGTGCCCTCGGTGGACCGGATGCTCGAGGCGATCGGCAAGAACGCGCTCGGCATCGAGACCGGGATGCTGAACGTCGCCGGGGCGCCCCCGCGCACCTGAGCGCGCGGGCGGCTTGGCCACGCTTCGGTCGCGCGCCGCGTGTAAAGGGGCTCTCGCGACGGAATGGGCCGCCGACCGGAACCAGGGAAAGACAGCGGGGCGCGCCGCGCCCCCGCCCGGAGGAGGAGACGATGCTGAAGCGTGGGGTGGCAGGAGCCATCGTGCTGCTGGTCGCCGCGGTGGGGGTCGCGCAGGCGCAGACGGTGCCGGGGGCGACCGTCGAAGAGCGGGCCGTCAACGGCGCCAAGGCCTACCTCAAAAAGCTAGGCGTGGAGAAGCTCGATCTCACCATGATGATGGTCTCCCTCTTCGCCAAGGCGCAGCCGAAGTACCTCCACGAGTGGGAAAAGCTCACCGGCATCCGCATCAAGACCATCGAGTACGGCTACACCGAGATCCCGGCCAAGATCATGGCCGATGCGGTGGCCAAGACCGGCCAGTACGACATCTACAACCATCAGATGTACATGCTGCCCGACGCCGTGGAGTCGGGCGTCGTCATCCCGCTCGACGACTACGCCGCGAGGGGCAAGCCGTACTTCGACGACATCCCGAAGACGCTCCGCAACGAGATGTCCTACAAAGGCAAGCTCTACACGTTCTTCACCGACGGCGACCAGACCATCCTGGCCCTGCGCAAGGACCTTCTCGACCTGCCCCAGGCTCGCGCCGCCTTCAAGGCGAAGTTCGGCCGGGAGCCCGGCTGCCCCGACACGTGGAAGCAGTGGGAGGAGCTGGCGTCGTTCTTCAACGGCAAGAAGGGCGAGAACTTCCACGGAATGACCCTGGAGAAGGACCTCTACGGCGCCCAGGAGTACCGCTCGCGGGAGTTCGGCTACCGGTGGTGGCAGGGCCGCTTCTCGTCGAAGAACAAGCTGATGTTCGACCGCACCATGAAGCCGCTCATCGACGGCCCCGAGGGCATCGAGACCACCCGCGAGATGGTCTCGCTCACGAAGTACATGCCCCAGGACATCTTCGGCTGGGGCACCCCGCAGAACTACCCGTTCTTCGCCCAGGGCAACTCGTTCTCGATTGCCACCTTCCCCTCCATCGTCGGCTACGCGCAGAAGGCGCAGGGCACGGTGGTGTCGGGCAAGGTGCTGAGCTGCGTGGTGCCCGGCAGCCTGGTGAAGGGCAAGCTCGTCCGGCGCTCCGTGCAGCCGGCCGGCACCAATTACATGGTTAGCAAGTACGGCAAGCACCCGGAGGCCGCGTACTGGTTCCTGCAGTGGTTCACGGGGCCCGAGGTGGGCAACCGTGCTGTGTCCGACCCCGACGGCTTCTGGGATCCGTTCCGCCCGGGCCAGGTCAACGATCAGCGCATCGTGGCCAAGTACGGCGAGCAGTACATGAAGGTCACGATGGAGAACGCCAAGATCGCGGTGCCCATGGTCCCGCTCCAGGGCAACCGGGAGTACTTCGACGCGCTGGACGTCAACCTCCAGGAGGCTTTCCACGGCCGCATCACGCCCGAGGACGCCATGAAGCGCACGGCGCGCCAGTGGGAGAAGATCACCGAGGACATCGGGCGCAAGAAGCAGATCGAGGCCTGGAAGAGCGTCGTGCAGGCCGGCTCCTACTTCGACGCCCAAGGGTACTGAGCTGGCGACGATCGCCGCCACGCGCCCGCGGCGCGTCACCCTCAGGCAGTGGCTGGAGCGGGAGAGCGTCTTTCGCGTTCTCCCGCTCGTTCCCGTCCAGCTCCTGATCCTGTCGCTCCTGGCGGTGCCGTTCTTGCTCACCATCTACATCAGCCTGCTCCGGTGGCGGCTCACCCTCGGCTTCTGGACGGCGGCGCCGTGGGGCGGCTTCACCAACTTCGCCGATGCCCTCACCGACGAAGGCTTCCTCTACGCGGTGCTCCGCACATTCGTCTTCGCCGCCTGCGCCGTCGCCTTCGAGTTGCTGATCGGGTTCGGCCTCGCGCTGCTCACCTACCGCGAGTCCCGCGGGCGGCGGTTCTATCTCACCGTCTTCCTCATCCCCATGATGATCATCCCCGTCGTGGTCGGGTACGACTTCTCGATGCTGCTGGTGGACACCGGCCCCCTCAACTCCGTCCTGAGCGTGCTCACCGGCCAGGACGTCCGCATCCGCTGGATGTCCGACTACCGCGCGGCCCAGGTGGCCGTCGTCATCGCCGACATCTGGCAGTGGACGCCGCTCACGTTCCTGATCTTCGTCTCCGGGCTCTCGGCGCTGCCGCCCGAACCGATCAAGGCGGCGCGGGTCATGGGCGCCACCCGCTGGCAGGTCTTCCGGCACGTGCAGCTGCCGCTGCTGAAGCCCGTCATCGTCATCGCCGTGGTGATCCGCGCCATGGAGGCGCTGAAGATCTTCGACATGCCGATGCTGCTCACCCAGGGCGGGCCGGGCAACGCGACGGAGACACTCTCGATCTTCCTCTGGCGCAACGCCTGGGGCTTCAACAAGATCTCCTACGCGGCCGCGGCCTCGCTGCTGGTGCTGGCGCTCTTCAGCGGGGTGATCTTCCTGTCCATCTGGCTTCTCAAGCGCGAGCGTGCGCAGCTCGAGGAGGTCCGCGCGTGAGGCGGCGGCGCGCGGCCGGAGTGCTCCGACATGCCGTGCTCGTCGCCTGGGTGCTCGTCGTCCTCTTTCCCGTGTTCTGGATGGTCCTGACGTCGTTCAAGGACGCCGGCGACTGGGTGAGCTGGCCGGCGCGCTGGGCCCCCTTCGTGGACTTCGAGCCCACGCTGCTGAACTACCGCCAGATCTTCTACATCGGCGGCACGACCCAGTCCGGGGAGCTCCGGCGCGAAGCCGCCGAGCAGGCCTACGTCATCTGGAAGGGTGTCGCCGACAGCGTCGTCATCGTGACCATCGCCTCGGTCGCCTCGCTGCTGCTGGGCTCGGCCCTGGCGTACGCGATCTCGCGCTTCCGGACGGGCGGCCGCAACTACCCCTACACGATCCTGACCATCCGGATGCTGCCGCCGATCGTGGTGGCCATCCCGATGCTGATCTACTACACGACCATTCCCGAGCTCTTCGAGAGCCTCCTGGGCGTGCGCGTGGAGTTCTTCGACACCTACTATGGCCTGGTCCTCCTCTACATCGTCACCACGCTGCCCTACGTGATCTGGATGATGCTGGCCTTCATCGACGAGGTGCCGCGCGAGCTCGAGGACGCCGCCCGGCTGATGGGCGCCGGGCGCCTCGCCACCCTCCGCAAGGTGGTCTTTCCCCTGGTGGCCTCGGGCATGATGGTGACGCTGCTCTTCGTCTTCATCCTGAACTGGAGCGAGTTCCTGCTGGCCCTCACGCTGTCCCAGCCGAAGGTGCTGACGCTACCCGTCCTGCTCAACAAGTTCCAGTCGGCGGTGGAGGGCCGGCTCTACGGTCCCCAGGCGGCCATCGGCACCGTGGTGACGATCCCGGTAGTGATCTTCGGCTTCCTGATCCAGAAGCACCTGGTCAAAGGCTTCAGCTTCGGCATGATCCGGCGGTAGCGGCGCAGACATGGCCAGCGTCCGGCTCGAGAACCTCAGCAAGACGTTCGGCGGGAGCGTCGAGGCCGTGCGGGACCTGAACCTCGAGGTCGCCGACGGCGAGTTCGTGGTCTTCGTCGGCCCCTCGGGCTGCGGCAAGACCACCACCCTGAACCTCATCGCCGGCCTGGAGCGGCCGACCGCCGGCGACATCTACATCGGACCCGACCGCGTGACTGACTGGGAGCCGCGCGATCGCAATCTCGGGATGGTCTTCCAGAGCCTGGCCCTCTTCCCCCACATGACGGTCTTCGAGAACATCGCGTTCCCCCTCCTGATCAAGAAGGTCCCGGCCGCCGAGATCGCCGCGCGGGTGCAGGCGGTGGCCACGACGCTGCACGTGGCCCACCTGCTCGCCAAGCGCCCGGCCACGCTCTCCGGCGGCGAGGCCCAGCGCGTGGCCCTGGCCCGGACCATCATCGTCCAGCCGGACGTGTTCCTCATGGACGAGCCGCTGTCCAGCCTGGACGCCAAGCTCCGGGTGGAGATGCGCACCGAGCTCAAACGCCTGCACGCCTCGCTGCGGGCCACCTTCGTGTACGTCACCCACGACCAGGCCGAGGCCATGACCATGGCCGACCGCATCGTGGTCATGCAGGGCGGCCTGATCCAGCAAGTGGGGCCACCGCTGGAAATCTACGGTGACCCGGCCAACCGCTTCGTGGCCGGGTTCTTCGGGGTGCCGGCCATGAACTTCGTGGAAGGCGAGCTGCGGGCCGACGCCGGCGGCCTTCGCTTCCGGGCCCCGGCCCTGGAGCTGATGGTGCCGCCGGGCCGGCACGCCGGGCCAGCCGTCCTCGGCGTCCGTCCCGAGCAGGTGCGCCTGGCCGAGCCCGGCGGCGGCTGGCCGGCCACGGTGAGCCTCATCGAGCCGATGGGCGACGAGACGCTCGTCTTTCTCGATTACGGCGGCCCGGCGTCGCTGGTGGCCAAGGTGGACGCGGAGGAGAAGATCGCGGTCGGTGATCGCCGGCCGTTCGGCTTCAAGAGCGAGAAGCTCGTCTTCTTCGACGGGACGACCGGCGGGAGGATCCTGCGATGAGGTTCCCGGGACGGGTCGTCATCGTGACGGGCGCGGGCCGAGGGATCGGACTCGCCCTGGCCCGGGCCTTCGGGCGGGAGGGCGCCCGGGTGGCGGCGCTCGACATCGACGCCCCCGGCGTGGAGTCGCTCGCCCGCGAGCTGGGCGAGCGGCGCGTCGAGGCGATGGCGCTGAAGACCGACGTGACGGTCGGCGCCGAGGTGCGGCACGCGGTCGACGCGGTCATAGCCCGCTGGAGCCGGATCGACGTGCTGGTCAACAACGCGGGCGGCTTCTCGGTCATGAAGAAGACGGAGGAGATCGCCGACGACGAGTGGGAGGGGATCGTCCGCTTCAACCTCACCAGCGCGTTCCTGTGCGCCAAGGCGGTGCTGCCCATCATGAAGCGCCAGCGGGGGGGCCGCATCGTGAACCTGTCGTCGATCGTGGGGCGGGGCGGCGCCGTCACCGTCACCTCCCACTACGCGGCGGCCAAGGCGGGCGTCCTCGGCTTCACCCGGCAGCTGGCGCGCGAGGTCGGCCCCGACGGCATCACCGTCAACGCCGTGGCGCCGGGGACCGTGGCCACCGAGCGCTTCAAGGCCCTGCGGACGCCGGCGGAGGTGCAGGAGTTCACCGAGAGCATCCCCTTGCGACGGGTGGCCCAGCCCGAGGAGATCGCCGAGTGCGTGCTCTTCCTCGCCTCCGACGCCGCCGGCTACATCACGGGCGCGGCCCTCGACGTCAACGGCGGCCTGGTGATGATGTGAGCGCGGCCGGGGGACGGCGGTGGGGCGGCGTACGGTACCGGATACGATTGACACGAGCGCAGGGCCCGAAGAAAGTATGGGTCCATGGCTCCGGACGCGCCCGACCCCGCGTTCGATCGGCTGCGACGCGAAATCCGAGAGGACGTGCAGGCGCTCGTCGCCGGCGTCGAGACGCGCCTTGGGCAACGCATGGAGGACCTCGGCGCGCGTCTTGGCCAGCGGATCGAGGACGTCGACGCGCGTCTTGGCCAGCGGATCGAAGACGTCGACGCGCGCCTCGACGCGGTGGACGTGGGGCTCCGGCGGGATGTCGCCGCGGTCAACGCAGGGCTCCGGCAGCACGTCGATGCCGTGGAATCGCGCGTCCGCCGACACTTCGACGTCGTGGCGGAGGATCTCGTCTCCAAAGTCCAGCTCGTGGGGGAGGGGCTCGGCGCGCTGGACGAAAAGGTCGAGCGCTTCTGCGACGACGTCCGCGACGAGTTCGCCAAGGTCGATCGGCGGTTCCTGCATCTCGAAGCGCGCGTCATCTCCGCGCTGGAGCGTCGCTAGTGCCGTTCCAACTTGTTGATACTAAATCTGTCCACCAACGACGTACACGGTGCCTTCCTAGGCGCGAATAGTTGGAACGGCACTAGACGCCATCGTCGACTGGCCGGCCGGACGCGGCCGGCTCACTTGATGCGTTCACACACTCCGGGGAGGACAGCCGTTCATGGCCGACATCGTGCGTGACACCGGGAAGAAGTGCTCCAACTGGGGCCAGTGGGGGTCGGACGACGAGCTGGGGACGTTGAACTACATCACGCCCGACATGATCGTCAGGGCCACCCGGCTGGTCAAACGCGGCGTGACCTTCTCGCTGGCGATCCCACTCGACAGCACCGGACCGCAGATCAACCAGCCGCGCCGCTTCAACCCCATTCACCGCATGATCCTGACCGGTCCCGACTTCACCACCGGCGCCGTCAAGCGCCCGGGCGGCGTCGGCTTCGCCGACGACATGGTGATCATGGCGCTGCAGTGCGCGACCCAGTGGGACGCGCTCTCCCACTGTTTCCTCGACGGCAGGCTCTACAACGGCTACGACGCCAACCTGGTCGGGAGCGAAGGCGCGAAGAAGAACGGCATCGAGAAGATGGCGCGCCACATCGTGGCCCGCGGCGTCCTCCTCGACATCGCCCGCGCGAAAGGCGTCCCCTGGCTGGAGCCGAGCTACGCGATCACCGTGGACGATCTGGAGGCTGCGATCCGGGCCCACCAGGTGACGGTGGGCACCGGCGACGCCCTGCTGGTGCGGACGGGGCAGATGGCCATGTGCCGCGCCCGAGGCGGCTGGGGCGATTACGCCGGGGGCGATGCGCCGGGCCTGTCCTTCCACACCGCGGAGTGGCTCCACGCCAAGCAGGTGGCCGCGCTGGCCACGGACACCTGGGGCATGGAGGTGCGCCCCAACGAGATCCCCGACACGTACCAGCCGCTCCACCAGATCCTCATCCCGCACATGGGGATGCTCGTGGGCGAGATCTTCGACCTGGACGCCCTGGCGGCCGACTGCGCCCGGGATCGCATCTGGGAGTTCCTCTTCGTGGCGCCGCCGCTGCCCATCACCGGCGCCGTGGGCACGCCGGTGAATCCCTTCGCCGTGAAGT
>DASYUQ010000038.1 GCA_036001065.1 Candidatus Methylomirabilota bacterium | reverse complement strand
GCGCGCCTTCAAGGACGCGCTCGGCGATTCCGTCTTCCGTGAGCAGTACCTCGACGCGGTCACCTGTCTCGTCCGCGAGCAGGAGCGCGCCGGGCTCGACATCGTCACCGACGGCGACTCGCGCTTCGACCTCACCGTCGGGGGCAAGTCGTGGTTCTACTACCCGATCGAGCGGCTGCGCGGCCTCACCGGCCACCAGGATCGCTCGACCGCCGGCGGCTGGACGACCCTCCGGCCCGGGCACATCCTCTACGAGGTGATGGAGGCCTACCAGCCGGCGATCGTCGGCGACAAGATCGGCGCCGGCCCGCTCGACTACGCCTCCCTCTGGAAGGTCGCCCAGCGCTGCACCGACCGCCCGGTGAAGTTCGGCGCCATCAGCGCCCAGACGCTGGCCAAGATGCTCGTCAACCAGCACTACGCCTCCGAGCGCGAGCTGATCCTGGACCTGGCCGACGTCTTCAACGCCGAGCTGCGCGCGGTGGCCAAGGCCGGCTGCCAGGTGGTCCAGGTCGAGGAGCCGCGCCACCACATCTCCGGCGCCGACGGCAGCGCCACCGACAAGGATCTGCAGTTCTTCACCGATGCGATCAACCGCGAGATCAAGGGCGTGGAGACCGAGGTCTGGCTGCACACCTGCTGGGGCAATCCGAACCAGCAGCCGCTCCACTGGGAGCGCCCGTCGTACGAGCGCGCGCTCCCCTACCTGCTCCAGACCAACGCCGACGTGGTCACGCTGGAGTGCGCGTCGACCGGCGGCCGGGATCTCCCGCTCCTCGGGAAATACCGGACCGACAAGAAGATCGCCATCGGCGTGGTGAGCCACACCATCACCGCCGTGGAGCCGCCCGACGTGGTGGCGACCCTGATCCGCAAGGCGCTCGAGCACGTTCCCCCGGAGCGCCTGATCCTCTCCACCGACTGCGGCTTCGGGCGCGAGGGGCTGGCCCGGCGGATCGCCTTCTACAAGAGCGTGGCCATCAACCTCGGCGCCAACCTGGTGCGCCGCGAGCTGAAGCTGCCGGAGGTCCCGATCCCCGCCGCCGACCCGCGGTTGTCCTTCGCGGGCTGAGCCGATGACGCCGCGGCCGTTCCGGATCCACGTCGCCGACGAGGTGCTGGCCGATCTCCGCGCGCGCCTCGGGCGCGTACGCTGGCCCGACGAGATCCCCGGCGCCGGGTGGCGCTACGGCACCGACCTCGCCTATCTCAAAGAATTGGTCGCCTACTGGCGCGACAAGTACGACTGGCGGGCCCACGAAGCTCAGCTCAACCGGTTCCGGCAGTTCACCGTCTCTCTCGGGGGGATCGATCTCCACTTCATCCACGAGCCCGGCGTCGGCCCGGCGCCGCTGCCCCTGCTGCTGTCGCACGGCTGGCCCGGCTCCATCGTGGAGTTCCAGCGGCTCCTGCCGATGCTCACCGATCCCGCCCGCTTCGGCGGTGATCCCGCCGACGCCTTCACCGTGGTGGCCCCGTCGCTGCCGGGCTACACGTTTTCCTTCCGCCCCCACCAGCCGCGCTTCGGCATCGTCGAGATCGCCGATCTCTTCGCCGCGCTGATGACCGACGGGCTCGGCTACCGCCGCTTCGCCGCCCAGGGCGGTGACTGGGGGGCTTTCATCACCTCGCGCCTGGGCCTCGCCTACCCGGACCGTCTGGTCGGCATCCACGTGAACCTACTCGCCGTGCGCCGGGAGTTCACGCCGCCGCCGGATCCGACCGACGAGGACCGCGCCTTCGAGCAGGAGCTCGCACACTGGCGGCACGAGGAGAGCGGCTACCAGTGGATCCAGGGCACCAAACCCCAGACGCTCGCCTACGCCCTCACCGATTCGCCGGTCGGGCTCGCCGCCTGGATCGTCGAGAAGTTCCGGACGTGGAGCGATTGCAGCGGCGACCTGGACCAGCGGTTCGGCAAGGACCTGCTGCTCACCAACGTGATGCTCTACTGGGTGACCGGCGCCATCGGCTCGTCCTTCTGGCCCTACTACGATCGCTTCCACGGGCCGTGGCCGATCCCCGAAGCCCAGCGCATCACGGTGCCCACCGCGTACGCCGAGTTCCCGAGTGAGATCCTCCACCCGCCGCGGCGCCTCGCCGAGCGCGTCTACAACATCCGGCGCTGGACGAAGATGCCGGCGGGCGGCCACTTCGCCGCGTTGGAGGAGCCGGCGGCGCTGGCCGCCGACATCCGCGCGTTCTTCCGCGAGCTGCGCTGATTATGGCCTGACCACCTTCGTCCCACGGTTCCGGTGGAAGTCGGCCATCCCACGGGCGAACACGACCATTTCCTGCGGAGAGACGGTGGCTGTGACGACACAGCCGCTCGCGGAAGTGTCGGCCGACATGTGCTGCCGTTCGGGGCGGTCGGACTCTCCCCGAGCCCTACTTCTTTGGGGGGGCTGCTGCTGGGGGCCGGATACTGGAGCCTCCCCGAGGGGGGTTAGCAAGGGCCTGGGGGCTCACCGGCCGCTGAGGCTGATAGCCCCTCTTCTCCGGAGGTTCGGCCGGCCGCGGGGGCAGGGGCTGATACCCTTCACGAACGCGTGCAGGCGAAGTCATCGCGTTACCTCCGCCGTGATTTTACTCCTGAAACTGCAAGAACTCGATGGCACGGATGGCCTCCCCTCGAATCCACACGCCGCGATTCATCGGCACCGGCTGCCAAGGGCCGTCGTCCTCGACCCTGTAGAGCTGCTCGAGGAAGAGGTCTCGCTCCGCGGCGTCCGAGGAGGCAAACGACCGAGCGCTGAAGATCCCCGCTACCGTGGAGCCATCCGCGAGGGTGACCAGCACCCAGGATCCTGTCGAGTGGCTGAAGACGTAGTCCCATGCCGTCGGAACCGGGTGTGGACGGTGTAGACCCCGTAGCGCGCTAGGAGCCGACGGACGACGGCCCGCTGGCTGAGGAGCCCGGTGGTTACTCCGAAAGCGACTGGAGAAACGAGCAGAATGAAGAACCAGGCAAGCGCAGCCATATACGGCTGCGCCAGTACCCCGGCCCGGACGAAGAGCAAGTAGATGAGCCACGACCAGAACGCGTAGTTGAAAGCGCTAAGAGTCAGGAATCTCACCCACGCCCGGTCGGCACGATCCTCGCGACGGCGGAGGAAGAGGTGTAGGACTGACTCCCAGATGAATCCCGGGACGAGGAACGCGGTTGTGAAAAACACGGCGTCGAAGGATGTGAAGGTCATCGCCGAGGCGCTCTCCCTTGGATTCTATCGCCACCTCGGCGGCACCTTCAATGTCACGAGATCGATACAGTCCTCAAGAAAGCAACCCATCTAGGTCTCCATCGCGAACGTGCGCGCGACGTTGGCGAGGACACTCCACAGTACATGCAGGCTCGTGGCCGGAGCGCGTCGTCCCACTCGCGCAGCGGCGCGGCCGTGGGTGCACCGCCCGGAGATCGTCGGTCCCGAGACGGCGTGATCCGGCCGCTCAGCGCCAGCGGCCGGGGATCGACATCCCGCACGAGGGGCAGGACCCGGAGGTCGGCGTCAGCACGTCCCTGACGATCCGGTAGCCCGCGCGCTCGATCAGCAGCGTCCGGCAGGACGGGCAGCGGGTGTTCTCGAAGGGCCCGACGCGGCCGGGCAGGTTGCCGGCGTAGACGTAGCGCAGGCCCTCGGTCACGCCGATCTCGGCGGCCCGCAGGAGCGTCTGGGCGGCGGTCTGGTCCCGATCCGTCATCTTGTAGTCGGGGTGGAACGCCGTGACGTGCCACGGGATATCCGGCGAGACCGAGACCAGGAACCGCGCGATGTCCCTGAGCTCCTCGTCGGAGTCGTTGAACCCCGGGATGACCAGCGTGACGATCTCGAGCCAGAACCCTTTTTCGAAGACCAGCCGGATCGAGTCCAGCACCGTCTGCAGCAGCCCACCGAGCTTACGGTAGCGTCTGTCGTCGAAGCCCTTGAGGTCGACCTTGTAGAGGTCGACCCAGGGGCGGATGTACTCGAGCACCTCCGGCGTCGCGTTGCCGTTGGACACGTACGAGCAAGCCAGCCCGCGCGCCTTGCCCTCCCGGAAGACCTCGACGGCCCACTCGCTCGTGATGAGCGGCTCGTTGTAGGTCGAGGTGAGAATCCGGGCGCGGTGTCGGAGCGCGAGGTCGACGATCTGCTGAGGCGTGACGATCTCCGGCGGGACGCCGGCGGCGGGATCGCGGAGCGCCTGGGAGGTCAGATGGTTCTGACAGAAACCACAGTGATAATCGCATCCGAGCATGCCGAACGAGAGCGCACGCGCGCCCGGGTAGGCGTGGAAGAACGGCTTCTTCTCGACGGGATCGAGCTGGAGCGCGGCGACGTACCCCGAGGGGACCATCAGCCGCCCATCCTCGTTCCAGCGCACCTTGCAGACGCCGCGCTGGCCGGGCAGGATCAGGCAGCGGTGGCCGCAGGCGTAGCAGCGCACGCGCCCTTCGGGCAGGCGCTCGTAGAGCTCGCCCTCGCGCGCCAGCCGCGCGAGCACGTCCTCGAGCGTGACCGACGGTTTGCTCGCCATCAGGCGCGGATCGACTCCGGCATGATCTCTTCGGACAATAGTTCAGCCAAACTCCGACAGAGTCAACGCATCGGCTTCGCCACACCGCCTCGGGCGCTTTCCGTGACCGGGCGCCGGGACGACAATAGGTCGCCATGCGACACCTTTCCTCGGCCGCACTCCTCGTCCTATCCGCCCACCTGCTCCTGGGGGGCTGCCAGCCCGCCCCGCCGCGCGCGGAGCCCGTCACGCTCGTCTTCAAGCACGCCAGGATCCTGGGCCCCTCCGATCCCCTGCCCGGTCTCCTCCGCGAGTTCGAGGCCCGCCACCCCGGCGTGCGCGTCAAGAGCGAGTCGCTCCCCTGGAGCACGGACGAGCAGCATCAGTTCTACGCGATCAACCTGGAGGGCGGCGGCCCGGCCTTCGACGTCATGATGCTCGACGTCATCTGGGTGCCCGAGTTCGCCCAGGCGCGATGGCTGCTGGACCTCACCGAGCTGATGCCGCGGGGGGAGCTGGCGGCCCACTTTCCGGCGGCGGTAGAGCCGGCGACGTGGGGCGGGCGCGTGTGGGCGATGCCGTGGATCATGAACGTGGGCCTCCTCTACTATCGCGCCGATCTCCTGGCCCGCTACGGCCTAGGGCCGCCGGAGACGTACGAGGCGCTGGTGGCCCAGGTCAAGCAGATCCAGGCTGGCCAGCGCGATGCCCGCCTCGACGGCTTCCTCTGGCAGGGCAAGCAGTACGAGGGCCTGATCGTGAATCTGCTCGAGGGGCTCTGGGCGAACGGCACGCGGCTCGTCGGTGAGGATGGAAGCCTCTTCCCCGATCCGGCCCGGGCCGAGGACGTCCTCGTCTTTCTCCGCCGGCTGATCGACACCGGCGTGAGCCCGCCGTGGGTGACCGCCGCGGACGAGGAGCTCTCCCGGCGCGCCTTCGGCGACGGGCGGGCCATCTTCCTCAGGAACTGGCCGTACGCGATGGACCTCTTCGAGCTGCCGGAGTCGCCCGTCCGCGGCAAAGTGGGCATCGCGCCGCTGCCGCGGCACGCTCACGGCGCCCGCGGCACCGGCGCCACCGGCGGCGCGCACCTCGGCGTCGATCGCCGTACGCGGCATCCCGAGGCGGCCGTCGCGCTCGTTCGCTTCCTCGCCAGCGCCGCCGCCCAGAAGACCATGGCCGCCGGCGTGGCGCTCAACCCGACCCGCACGGCGCTCTATCGCGACGCCGACCTGGTGCGCAGCCACCCCCACCTGCCCCTGATCGGCGCGCTGACCGCCGCCGCCCGGCCCCGCCCGGTCACGCCGTACTACTTGATGCTCTCGTCCACGCTGCAGCCGGAGGTCTCCGCGGTCCTGGTGAAGGTCAAGACGCCGGGCGACGCCATCGCGCAGGCGCGGCGGACCGTCAGCTACATGCTGCGCGACGTCCGATGACCCCGCGCCAGCGCGCCGACCGGCGAGCGGGGCTGCTCTTCCTCGCCCCCGCGCTCCTGGCCCTCGCCCTCCTCACCGTCTATCCGAGCGTGTGGGTGCTCTGGCTCTCGCTCGAGCGCCGGATCCCCGTCTTCGGCGTGGCGCGCTTCGTCGGCCTCTCCAACTACGAGTTCCTGGCCGGGGACCCGCGTCTGTGGAACGCCGCGTGGGTCACGCTCGCCTTCACGGGCGCCTCGGTGGCCCTGGAGCTCCTGCTGGGCGTCCTGGTGGCGCTGGCCCTGTCGGGGCAGCGCGCGGGACGGCGGACCGCGCTGGCGTTGCTGCTGTTGGCCTGGGCGCTGCCGTCGGTGGTCACCGCGAAGCTCTTCGAGTGGCTCTATCACCCCTCGGCCGGGTTGGTGAACTTCCTGCTGGGCGGACGATCCCTCAACTGGCTCGGCGACCCACACCTGGCGCTGCCGGGGCTGATCCTCGCCGACGTGTGGCGGACGACGCCCTTCGTCGCGCTGCTCTGCTATGCCCGGCTCCTCACGATCCCCGGCGCGCTGTACGAGGCCGCCCAGGTGGACGGCGCCGGGCGCTTGGCCATGCTGGGGCGGATCACCTTCCCGCTGCTCCGCCGCGTGCTCCTGATCGCGCTCCTCTTCCGCACGCTGGACGCGCTGCGGGCGTTCGACCTCATGTTCGTGCTCACCGGGGGCGGCCCCGCCTCCACCACGGAGACGCTGACCGTGTACGCCTACCGCAGCCTGTTCCAGACGCTCCAGCTCGGCTTCGGCTCGGCCATCGGCGTGATCGTGTTCGCGCTGGTCATGGCCACCGCCTGGATCTACCTGCGCGTCCTGCGCCGCCAGGGGATGGCCGCGTGAGAGGCGGCCAGCGCATCCGCGACGGCCTCGTGCTGCTGCTGCTGGTCGCCTACGCGGCGCCCTTCTTCTGGCAGCTCCTGACGTCGTTCAAGCCCGAGACCGAGCTCCTGGTCCTGCCGCCGCTCTGGCCGACGCGGCCGACGCTGGCCCACTACGCGGTGGTGCTCCGGGAGAGCCTGCTCCCCCGCGCGCTCCTGAACAGCCTGGTCGTGGCCACGCTTACCGTCGCGCTGGCACTCGGGCTGGGGCTCTTCGGCGCCTATGCGCTGGCGCGGCTGCCGGTCCCGGGCAAGGGGGCGCTCATGCTGGGCATCGTCGCCAGCACGGCCTTCCCCCAGATCGCCACCGTCAGCCCGCTCTACCTGCTCCTGCGCGCCCTCGGGCTGCGCGACACCTGGACGGCGCTCGTCCTCGCCAACACCTCGTTCGCGCTGCCGCTGATCATCTGGCTGCTGGCCGGCTTCATCCGCGAGATCCCCGACGAGATCGAAGAAGCGGCCGCGCTCGACGGCGCCGGCCGCCTCCAGACGCTGGGCTTCGTCGTGCTGCCGCTGGTGGCGCCGGCGCTGGCCTCGGCGGCGCTGCTGACCTTCCTCTCCAGCTGGAACGAGTTCCTCTTCGCCTATACCTTCACCGCCACCGAGGCGAGCCGGACGGTGCCGGTGGCGCTGGCGCTCTTTCCGGGCGTCTTCGAGGTCCCCTGGGGCGACATCGCCGCCGCCTCGATCCTGGCCAGCCTGCCGCCCGTCGTCATCGTGGTGGGCCTGCAGCGCTACCTGGTCCGCGGCGTCCTGGCCGGCGCGCTCCGGGAATGACGGCGGCCACGGCCGGCGATCAGGCGCGCGGGTGGGGAGCTGTCGCCCGCCCCTCCGCGTGTGACGACCGCGGCGGCGTAGCCGACGACCTGGGCGTAATCGCCGGTCGCGTCGCCCGAGGTCGCGTAGCGCAGAACCTCTAAACGATCGGCCCCCAGCTCCCGGGCCGCCCACAGCACGGCCGCCAGCGCGCCGATCCCGCAGGCGAAGCCTCTGCCCTCCTCCTCGGCGCGCAGCACCGCGTCCGGATCGAAGGCCTCCAGGCGGCGCAAGAGCTCGGCGTCGAACTTCTCCGCGCGCGGCTGCGGGTAATAGTGAGAGAGATCGGTGCTGGCGATCAGCAGCGCCGAATGGTCCTCCAGCGTCCGCGCCAGCGCCCGTCCCAGGCCCCGCGCCACCTCGCGGCGCTGGTCGCGCACCATCACCGGAACCAGGCGGAAGGCCTTGGGGAGCGCGCGCTGCAGGAAGGGCAGCTCGATCTCCAGCGAGTGTTCCCGGTCGTTCCTGACGGGGATCAGCCCGAAGCCCAGCTCGTCCCGGACGTGGACATCGAGCCGCCGCACGACATCGGGATCGATGGGGACGTCACCGAGGGGCGTGGCGTAGGCGCGGTGGCCCGACGTCAGCAGGGCCCCGTCGAATGGATCATGCATGGGGCCGACGATGGCGACGAGGTCCGGCGTCAGCTGCCGTGTCGTCCCGAAGGCATAACCGGCGACCGGCCCCGAATACCGGTGCCCGGCGTGCGGGGCCACCAGCGCCACCACCGCGCCGGCGGCCGCCGGGGGGCGGGCGGCGCTGAGATGGCCGTCCACCGTCGTCGCCAGCTCGCGCGGATCCGCCGGGTACCAGCCGCCGGCCAGCGGCGAGGGCCGCACATCGGCGGGCGGCCTCACCGGCGATGGTCCTCGGCAGCGTCCTGCGGCTCGAAGCCCACCACGGCCCGGGCGTGGTCGACGTCGCGGTAGCTCCATTTGTTGTTGGAGACCACGTAGAAGATGTCGAAGGCCACGCTGGCCGGCGCCTCGAGGCACCGCTCGATCATCCGCGCGATGTCGCGCTGGCTGCACCAGACCGAGAAGTCCCGCAGCGACAGCGGCCGGTCCTCGGCGATGACGTGACCGATGCGCAGGCAGATCACCGAGAGCCCGTGCGTATCGGCGTAGTGGCGGGCCAGCGCCTCGCCCCACACCTTGCTGGCGCCGTAGAGGCCCGCCGGGCGTACGGGGGTCTCGTGGGTCAGCTTCGCCCACCCGGTCACCTCGTCGTAGCGTCCAGCCACCAGCGCCCGGTACGGCATGTCGCGCTCGTACCCGCTGATGGTGGCGCCGCTGGAGGCGAAGATCACCCGCCGGACCCCCGCCCGCCGCGACGCCTCGAAGACGTTGTGGGTGCCGATCACGTTATTTCTGAGCACGTCCGCGAAGGGCGCGCTGCTGCTGGCGATCGCCGCCAGGTGCACGACCGTCTCGACGCCGGCGAAGGCCGGCGCGATGGCGTCGAGGTCGGCGACGTCGGCCTGGTGGCAGCGGACGCCGGGGACGGCACGGCGGTTGAGGGCGCGGAAGTCGTGCGCGCTCCCCAGGTGCTTGAGGAGCGCGCCGCCGATGAGCCCGCTCATGCCCGTCACCAGCACGGCGCGCGGGGCCATCGGCGCCTCAGCTAACCCCGATCCGAAATTCTTTTGGCGAGGAATGTGCGGAAACGCGGCGTCGGTAGCGGCCGTGGCCAGGGTGGGTACGTGCGCACCCACGTCTTCCTATAGAGGCGCTGGCTGCGGTCGAACCATCTCCTGAACACCG
>DASYUQ010000037.1 GCA_036001065.1 Candidatus Methylomirabilota bacterium | reverse complement strand
GGAGCCGGGGGCGGGAGTCGAACCCGCGACCTACTGATTACGAATCAGTTGCTCTGCCTCTGAGCTACCCCGGCATTCCGAGGACTTACGCGCGATGCGAGGTTGATTTTACCGCTATGTTCTGACTGTGTGCTGAGATTTGCCTGCTGCCCCTCGGCAGCGAGGGGCGCGAGGATGATGGCAAGGGCATTGAGGTAGTTGAACTCAGCGGCCAGCGACTCGCCATGCGTCGGCGATTGACCAGAGCCAGACCGCCAGCAAGACACAGAGGGGAACGATCAGGGCAGCTCCCGTCTGAGCTAGTGCTTGCGGATCAGTCGGAAGAGCGCGGCCGAGAACCCAGCTTAGGACAATACCTGCTACCAGGAACACCACACCCTTGATGCGCTGCCGGTTGTAGAACTGCCCCAGCCCAGGGAATGCGCCGGAAAGGATGAGTGCGACAATCTTCCTCCGACGCGCACTGGGCTCAGTCATCGTCCCCCCAGCGATCCGGAGCGGTAGGTTCGAGAAGTGCGCCGAGAGTAGCCCGCCGCTCCGGTAGCCGTCAACGGCCCTTGACACCTATCGTGTGTCGGCGCAGAGTCTCGGTATCGCCTCGACCGTCCGGCCCCGTGGGGAGCACAGCATGCCCCTGGATCGGGTCCGCGTTGATTGGCAAGGGTGTTCTCGGCCACATCGACCCGCCGCGGCTAGCGTTGCCCGTCTGATAGCCCGAGGAGCTTTTTTGAGATGGCGCTGGTAAGATGCGCGACTTGCGGGGTGAAACCGACAGCGAGCAATAGATATGCCCGTCATGTCTCGCCAGTCGGCGGTGAGAACACTGCCGCGGTCTGTGGGACGCCCTCCTGCGAGAGACCCGGGTTGATCTGGCTGGATGCCGACGAGGCGCGGGCCTATGATCACGGACAGCGAATCTTTCGGCTGAACACCAACACGACAAAGGTTCGCGCTCAGTAGATCGCGTCAGATTGACGATTGACGAGCAAAACGCAGGGACCCGACTCAGCGCCGTCGTTGACTTCCGACACGCGAACGCAGGGACACCCTGGAGCATCGAGCCACCCTCGGCGCTCGTGGCGCTTCCAGGGATGGCTCCCGTCGACCGGGGTGGAAGTATGGTGGCCAAGGTGACTGAGGTGACCTCCCTCTGGGGATAGTACCCAAACCACGCTCACCGCGCCCACCTCGGCCTGCCTTACGGGAAGCTCGCTCGATCCCGTGGGCATGGAGTGCCCAAGAGAACCCCTCTTTCACCCGCTCGCACGGCTCGGCGGCTCGCACCGGCCGTGGCGATCATCGGGTGGCCTCCCCGTGGGGGACGAGTGTCGTCCGGAGCGCCCAGACCAAAGCAACGATCCAGGCCGATATCGACCAGCCGAGGAGCGCGTTGAGGATCAGGATGGCCGTCCGGCGAGGGTGCTTGCTACCCCGGCGTTGGTCTGTAGTATACGGGACCTGTCCAATGGCCCGCTGGGACTGACGTCGTTCTGCAACTCCCTTTGCCGCCCCGAGCCTCCGCCAAGCGATCGATCCGCTCCGCGAAGGCCCGCGGACTGGCAGTGTGCATAGCACCGCAGCGTCGTCGCCGGGTTGCTGTGGCCGAGCTGGCTGCCGACCTCGGTGATGGGAACGCCGACTTTCAGACAGTACGTGGCCAGGGATGGCCAACCTCCTGGAGCACGCCGGGAGAGGTCAACACGTTCTAGTGCATTTGACGGATTGACAGCCTGGAGACTTCCGGTGAACAGTGCGGGACTCTTTCCAGTTATTGGAGGCGCCGCCGTGGAACAGGCCTCACCGCAACCGAGCAGGGCTAAAAGTGGCAAAACGACGTTCCGGCGGGGCGGCAAGGTCTGGCTCATGACCGTCGTCCTCGTCATCGTGCCGCTGGGTGGGCTTCTCCTCCTGCTGTACGGCGCGGGCCGGCTCGCCATCGCAAGCGGCGCGCGGCTGCCGTGGGCCCCCAGGAGGAGCGGTCGGCTCTTCGAGACCGTGCGCTCGCGACGACCGAAATCAGCAAGTGATCCGCTCGGGGGCCCGCGATGAGCTACGGGGACAGGACAGTCCGGTGACGCCCATCAATCAAGCGGAGGCTCTGATGAACTCGCCTATCAAGGGACTCGTAATGCTGGTGACGGTGATTGCTCTCGGAGGCTGCGCTTCTCCCATGCAATGGTGGCGCGTGGGCAATTGCGTCGTGATTTACGACACTCGCGAAGAGAGCCGCCAGATTCTCGTCGCCGGTCAGCAATGCGACATCAAACGGGCAGAATTGCCCAACGTGTACGGAAGCACTCGCTGACTCCGTACTATCCCGCGTACGGCGAAGCCGAGGACGGCGAGGCAGGGGCAGCCGGCAACCGGGGGCGTCAGCCGAGGTTTGACACGCGGACGCGCCCTCGCCTACTCTTCCCCGCATGCCCGAGGCCCCCGCGGGGCGTGGCGCCGACACGCTCATCATCCTGGCGTTCGTGGTGGCCCTCGTCGCCTACGCGGTGTTCGCGCTCTTCGCGGCGCGCTGGTGGATCTCGGGCCTAGCTGCGCCCCTCGTCGCGCTCCTGCTGGCGAGGCGGCAGGCCCGCGCGCGGTTCTCCGCCTACGTCTTCTTCTCCGTCGTGGCCGTCCGCACCGCCGTCACCGGTCACTGGGGGTCGACGCTCTTCGCGCTGGGGGCGATCGCGCTCATGCAGACGCCCGCCGCGCTCCGGGTCTGGCCGCGTCTAGTGCCGTTCCAACTATTCGCGCCTAGGAAGGCACCGTGTACGTCGTTCGTGGACAGATTTAGTATCAACAAGTTGGAACGGCACTAGGCGCCCCTGCTAGAATGGCCCGGCCATGAAGTTCCTCTGCCTCGACTGTGACGCGCCGATGAAGCTCCACGGCACCGAGGGACCCGACGAGGGCTCGCTCACGATCACGTTCCGCTGTCCCCAGTGCGGGTTCCGGGTGGCCATGCTGACGAATCCGTTCGAGACGCAGCTGGTGCGGAGCCTCGGCGTGAAGATCGGGGGTTCCACGGCCCCCGCGGCGCCGTTCGAGCACGTGCGCGCCTCGATGGCGCATCCGCGCGCCGACGTCTTCGAAGGCGCGGGCAGCGGCGAGGCGACGGGGCCGGGGTGCCCGTTCGCCGAGATGCTGAACGAGGGAACGGCGACGGAGCCGGCGGGCGTCGCCTGGTCGCCCGAGGCCCAGGCGCGCATCGAGCGCATCCCGGAGTTCATCCGCCCCCTGGCCCGCCGTGCCGTCGAGCGCTTCGCCGAAGCCAAGGGCTATCCGACCATCACCGAGGCGGTGATGGACGAGGCCCGCGGCGCCCTCGGCATGTAGATGACCCGCGCCGACCTGGTCGCGCACATGGCCAAGGCCACCGGTTGGCCCAAGGCCGGCACCGAGCGCGCGCTGCGGGCGATGCTCGCCGCCATCCGCACCTCGCTCAAGCGCGGCGACTCGGTGACCCTGGTGGGCTTCGGGACGTTCTCGGTGGCGCGGCGCCGCCCGCGCACCATGCGCAACCCGCGGACCGGCCAGACCATCACCGTGGCCGGCCGCATCCCCCGCTTCAAACCCTCCAAGGACCTCAAGCAGGCGGTCCGCTGACGGCTTTTTGCTTGCCGCCATTTCCGGGCCCTGACTAGAATGCGTCTGGTGCTTTGGGCCCGCATCATTTCCGCGCTCGTGGTCGCCCTCCTCGTTCCCGCCACCGCCGGCGCCCAGAACGGCCGCTCGCCGCTGCTGAACGCCGAAGCGGTCCTCCTTCTGGACGTCGAGGGTCGCACGCTCTACGCCAAGAATGCCGACGGCGAGCGCGCGCCCGCCAGCCTCGTCAAGCTGATGACGCTCTACCTCGCTTTCGAGGACCTCGAGGCCGGACGTGTCGATCTGGAGGAACCGGTCACGATCAGCAAGTATGCGGCGTCGAGGCCTCGCTACCGCATGGGCGTCCGCACTGGCGAGCAGGTGACCTTCCGCGTGCTGCTGGAGGGCGTGGCGATCGCCTCGGCCAACGACGCGGCGACCGCGATGGCCGAGCACCTGGGCCAGGGCGACGAGGCCATCTTCGTCGACCGTATGAACGCCAAGGCGAGACAGATGGGCCTCCTGGCCACCCACTTCGTGAACCCCCACGGCCTGCCGGACGCCGCCCAGCGCAGCAGCGCCCGCGATCTGGCCCAGCTCACCGCCCGCCTCCTCCACGACCATCCCGCCTCCCGCCCGTTGCTGGGGGGACAGACGTTCATCTACCGGCGCCGCGTCTACACGCGCCACGTCCCGCTCTTCCACGATCCGCTCGGGGTGCAGGCCATCAAGACCGGCTTCACCCAGGAGGCCGGCTACAACCTGGCCGTCGCTGCCTGGCGCGACGGCCAGCAGTTCGTCATGATCCTCCTCGGCTGCCGCAGCCGCGCGCGCTCGTTCCTCGACGCCAAGCGGCTCCTCCAGTTCGGCTTCGTGGAGACCGGACTGGAGACGCCCGAGGACGAGCCAGCGCCCCCGCTGCCCAAGAAGCCGGTACGGATCCGCCGCATGCGGAGCCAGGGCTGACGCGGCGGTGGCGCCCATTCGCGGATACGTCTTCGACGCCTACGGGACGCTCTTCGACGTCCACTCGGTCATCGAGGCCGGGCGCGCCATCACCGCCGACCCGGCGACGCTGTCCGCCACCTGGCGCCAGAAGCAGCTCGAGTACACGTGGCTGCGCGCGCTCATGGGGCGCTACGAGGACTTCTGGGCGGTTACGGAGGCGGCGCTGCGCTACGCCATCCGCCGGCTCGGCCTCGCCGCCACCGACTCCCAGGTCCGTCGGCTGATGGACGCCTACCTTACGCTGGCGTGCTTCCCGGAAGTCACGGCGGCGCTGGAACGCCTGGCGCCCCGGCCTCGCGCGATCCTGTCGAACGGAGCGCCGCGTATGCTGGCGGCGGCGGTGGCGGCGAGCGGGCTCGGGCCGCGTCTGCAGCACGTTCTCTCGGTGGACGCCGTGAAGACCTACAAGCCCTCGCCGCTCGTCTACGCCCTGGGTCCGAAGGCCATGGGGATCCCGGCCGGGGAGCTGCTTTTCGTCTCGTCGAACGCGTGGGACGTGGTCGGCGCCAAGGCCTTCGGCTATCAGGTCGCCTGGTGCAACCGCACGGGCGCGCCCGAGGAAGAGCTCGGCCGCCGCGCTGACTTCGAGATCACACGCCTCGATCAGCTCCCACTGTAGCTCGCGCCACTTCGAGCGCGGGCTTCGCCCGCGCAATCTCCACTGGGAAGGTTCGGAGGGGGCCGCGAGGCTCTCTCTGACTATGAGCTAAAAAAAGGCGGCCCGCCGAACGCGGGCCGCCTGAGCGCCGGGGGCGCTCGCGGTTACCGCCGCTTGCCGAGTCTCTTGCGCTTGACGTAGCTCCAGAGCTTCTTCGTCATCACCGAGGGCCCGATAGGCGTGCTGCCGAAGAGCTTCTCGAGCGAGTCGCTGCACCCCTTGAAGCTGATGGAGTAGCCCCCGAACGCTTTCTTCTTCGCCATCTCTCCTCCTCCTCGTCGTGGTTGAGGTCCCGCCGAGCTCCCGCCCCGGGGGTATTACTACCATACGTACGAGGGGGACGAAAGAAAAAACACCACCCCTAGGGGGTCTGCCCACGTCGCGGAAGATACCCGGCGGGGGTATAGAGGCGACGCCAGCCGTCAGCGCCGAAAGGCCGGCATCACCTCGCGCGCGAAGCGGCGCAGCTGCTCCTTGAACTCCTTCGGGGGGATGCCCTCGGCCCAGTGGATCATCATCTGATCGAGCCCGGGATATTTCGCCTCGAACTCCTTGATGACCTCGATGGCGCGCGCCGGCGGCCCGCAGAGCCAGGCCTTCTGGGCGATGCCCTCCCGGAGCGTCGGCACGCGGGCGGGCGCGCCGGGCGTGCCCCAGGGCCGCCCCTGCTCGTCGGCGTAGCGCACGAAGCCGAAGGGGGCGAACCACTTGTAGCGCTCGTCGTGGGCGGGCTCGAGACGCCGGATCGCCTCCTCCTCGGAGTCGGCGAAGTAGAACCCGACGCCCCAGCAGAGATCCTGGCCGAGCTGGAGGCGGCGCCCGGCCCGCCCGGCGGCGTCGCGGTAGGCGTGAAAGATCTGGTCGACGATGCGCTCGCCGTTGAGCGTCACCATGCCTTTGATGCCGCGGGTGGCGATGTAGTCCAGCGTCTTGCCGCTGGCGATGGGCTGCCAGATCTCCACCGGGCGGTGGATCGGCCGCGGCACGCAGGTGATCTCACGCAGCTCGTAGCCCCGGTAGGGGACCGGCGGCGGGATGTCGTAATGCTTGCCGTGGTGGCTCCACGACTCCTCGTTGAAGCACTTGAGGAGGACCTCCATCTGCTCCTCGAACAGGTCCTTGTTGGCGGCGTTGTCCAGCATGGGGGCGCCGAAGGTCTCGACCTCGCGCGTGTGATAGCCGCGCCCGACGCCGAAGATCACCCGGCCGTTGGTCAGGATGTCGGCTACCGCGTAGTCCTCGGCGAGTCGGATCGGATGCCACATCGGCAGGATGTTGAAGGCGCAGCCGAACTTGAGCCGCTTCGTCTGCGTCGCCAGCCACGTCGAGAGCAGGATGAGATTGGGGAAGACCTCGTAGCCTTCCCGCTGGAAGTGATGCTCGGCGGTCCACAGGCAGTAGTAGCCCAGCTCGTCCATCGTCTGAGCGATGTCGCGCGCCGTCGAGAACGCCTCCACCAGCCGCTCGTTCGGGTACCACCGCTGGTCGGCCGGCGTGCCGTCACCGCCGATGTTGTCCAGCTCGATCTGTCCCACGTAGAGCACCGAGAACTTGGTGATCACTTCGCCCTCCAGCCACCGTCGACTACGAGGGTGTGCCCGCTGATGTAGGCCGCCTCCTCGGAGACCAGGAAGCACACCGCCGCGGCGATATCCTCCACGGCCCCCCGGCGCCCCGCCGGCACCACCGCCCGGACCTGCTCGTCGCTGACCGCGATGCCTCGGTTACTCATGTCCGGCGTGCCGGGGCCAAGAATCTGTTGGGAGTGCTGCCGGAGCCCGGTCAGGATGGGTCCCGGGCACACGGCGTTGACGGTTACGCCGCGCGCCGAGTAGGCCACCGCCATCTGTCGGGTCAGCCCCACGACCCCATGCTTGGCCGCCACGTAGGCGGCGCCGCCACCGGTCCCGTTGAGCCCCGCCACCGAGGCCATGTTGACGATGCGTCCGCGGCCGCGCGGCAGCATCTCGCGTAGCGCGCGCTTACAGCCGAGGAAGACGCCGGTGAGATCGATCTCCAGCACCCGCCGCCAGACGGCTTCTTCCGTCTCGTCCACGTTGAAATAGCCGTCGAGGATGCCGGCGTTGTTGACCAGGATCCCGAGTGGGCCGAGGGCGGTGATGGCCCCGTCCACAGCGCGGTCCAGCTCCGCCGCCCGGGTTACGTCGGCCCGGAAGGCAACCGCTCGGCCTCCTTTCTTGGCGATCAGTTCGGCTGTCTCCCGGGCGCCCGCCTCGTCGAGGTCCACCACGCCTACCGCCGCTCCCCGTGTCGCCAGCATTTGGGCCGTGGCCCGGCCGATGCCCGAGCCGGCACCGGTCACGACCGCCGTGCCGCCAAGGATCATACTCATGTCAGGAACTCCTCCACCGCCCGGGTTGCCGCCTCGGGCGCTTCGTGGATCAGCATGTGGCCGCCGCGCAGCATCTTCACGGCCGCGCCCTTGATGCGGCGCTGCCACTCTTCGGCATACGCCACGGGATTCACCCTGTCCGCGTCGCCCCACAGCACCAGCGCGGGGGCCTGGATGCGGTGCAGACGCTTCGTCAATCCCCGGTCGGGAATCGGCCAGATGAACTTCCCCATCGCCGCCCGGCGCGCCACCGACTCGATCTGGGCGGCGACATTCTCCGCGTCGTTCTCGGGAAGCTCCGCCCAGCGGCGGGCCGCCTCCGACTCCGGATCGTTCCACAGCACCGGCAGCAGCTCCTCCTGGGGGAGGATGAGGATGTCCTCCGACGGCGCATCGTCTCGCCAGAGGCCGAGCGGCGAGATGAGCACGAGCCGGCGCGCACGACTAGGAAATACGGCCGCCAGCTCGGCCGCGACCATCCCGCCGAAGAAGTGGCCGCAGAGGTAGGCGGCCGCCAGGCCGAGGGCCTCCAGCAGCTCCTCGTACGCCAGCGTGAGGTCGAAGAGATCGTCCAGCATCTCCACCCCGGTCGAGCCCGCCACCCCGGGATGCAGGGGCGCGTGGACCGTGTGCCGCCGGGCCAGACACTCGAGGAAGGGCAACCAGCCACCCCGCTCGTAGAAGGAGTGGAAGTACACGAGCGGCGCGCCCCGACCCGCCGAGAGCACGCGGAAGGCGACGGCCCCGTCCCTGATGCTGACGATCCGGTCCTCCGGCGTCATGACGGGCGACCCGGGTCGCCATTCGTGACACCAGAGGGCCACCAGCGGTCCTTATAGCCGGGCCAGAGGTCGCGCAGGTGAGGCATCACCTCACGCGCGAACAGCCCGGTGTTGTGGAGCGCGAGGTCCTTGGGCATGCTGCCGATCTGCAGCAGGACCATGAGGTGGCCCACCCGCAGCGTCTGGATGCACTCGGTGAGCTGCTGCCGCACCGTCGCCGGACTGCCGGCGATCACGTACCCCTGCTCGAGGTATCTCGGCCAGGTGAGCGACTGGCGGATCTTCTTGGCCTGGGCGCCGATCTGGGGCCGGAGACCGGCCTGGAGCGACTGCACCGTACGGTAGCCCGGCGCCTCGGCGAAGCCCTCCCAGACGTTCAGACACTTCTGGTAAAAATAATGCACATGCGGGAAATAGAGTCGTTCCGCCTCGGCATCTGTGTCCGCCACGCACACGAGTTGTAGAAACCCTGCCCGATACGGGTTGTCGTCGGCGCCGAGCCGGGCGATCGCCTGCCAGAAGCCGTCCATCGTGAGCTTGCCGCGCTTGTAGCCGTAGTAGGAGAGATAGCAGTAGACGTAGTCGAGCTGGGCCGTCCACTCCCACGTCTCGACGCTGCCGCCGCCGGGGATCCACACCGGCGGGTGCGGCTTCTGCAGCGGCTGGGGCCAGATGTTCACGTAGCGGACCTGCGTGTACGTGCCGTTGAAGGCGAAAACCTCGGGGCGCGTCCAGGCCTGGATGATCAGGTCGTGAGCCTCGGAGTACCGGTCGCGCAGCGTGGCGGGATTGATCCCGTAGGCGAAGTTCATGTCCATCGACGTGCCGACCGGAAAGCCCGCCACCAGCCGGCCCCGGCTCAGCACGTCGAGCATCGCGAACTCCTCCGCCACCCGGAGCGGCGGGTTGTAGGCAGCCAGGCTGTTGCCGAGGACCACGAGGGCCGCCCGCGACGTCCGCCGCGTGAGGGCGGCGGCCATGAGATTAGGCGAGGGCATGAGGCCGTAGGCGTTGTTGTGGTGCTCGTTGACGCACAGCCCGTCGAAGCCGACCTGCTCGGCATATTCCAGCTCGTCGAGGTACTCGTGGTAGAGGCCGTGGGTCTTCTCGGGGTCGTAGAGCGCGTGGGGGACGTCCACCCACACCGACCGGTAGCGCTGCTCGAAGTCGTCGGGCAGGAACCGGTACGGCATGAGGTGGAAGAAGCAGATCTTCAATCACGCCTCCGCGGTGACGCCGATGATAGCATGCGGGATCACTCTGACAAGCTTGTCCGAATCGTGGAGCCGGTCCATACTCTCGTGGGCAGCTCACTCTCGTCGTGCGAGGCACTCAGGGAACTCTCCGCATTCGCGTTTCACGTGCTGCTCCTCTTCCTCCCTGGGTTGGTCGGGTTCTACCTCGTTCTAGACCAGCTGACCTCACACCGCCCATTTAAGCTTCACGCCATTGTTCTCTACTCGCTGCTCCACGGGTTCGCGAGCTACCTCGCAGAACTCCTCTATCAGTCGCCCGGCATCTACCTTCCGCGCCCTCGTCGCGAACTCGTCGTAGAATTCCGGCAAATCGGCTGTACTTCACGCGGAGGCCAGGAGGCCGACGAATGAGCAAGGAGAAATCGACTCGGGTCCGCGAAGGAACGATCCAGAAGGGCGGAGTTAATCCTCCCCCCTCAACGCCACGTCCAGCCGCTCCAGCTGCACAGAGCCCGCAGGGACCACAGGGGAAGCAGAACTAGCAACGCCAGCGCCCCCGCAGCAACCACACCTCGTTGCAGCGCTTGATCGTCGGGCTTTTCGGCCGTACCCTACCCTCAGTCGTGTTGTGACTAACGCGGGAGCTCGGGGAACCGGGCTGAGAGGGCGGCTGCTGCCGCCGACCGCATGAACCTGACCTGGTTAATGCCAGCGAAGGGAGGCCAGATGTCTCACAAAGTTTACGTCCCGGGTTGCCGTCCCGACCTCCGGGTGCCGATGCGCGAGATCGCGCTCTCCGGCGGCGAGCCGCCGGTGCGCCTCTACGACACCAGCGGGCTCTACACCGATCCCGGAGCGCAGGTGGACATCAAGCAGGGGCTGCCGCCGCTGCGCCGCCCCTGGATCCTCGAGCGCGGCGACGTCGAGGAGCTGCCGGGGCCGTCGTCCCGGTATCGTCGTCAGCGCGAGGGCGATCCGGCGCTGGGCGGGATCCGCTTCGCCAGCGTCAGGCGACCGCTCCGCGCCCGGCCCGGGCGGCGCGTCACCCAGATGCACTACGCCCGCCGCAGCGAGATCACGCCGGAGATGGAGTTCGTGGCCCTTCGCGAAGGGCTCGCGCCGGAGCTGGTCCGCGACGAGATCGCGCGCGGGCGGGCCATCCTGCCGGCCAACATCAACCATCCGGAAACCGAGCCGATGATCATCGGCCGCAGCTTCCTGGTGAAGATCAACGCCAACATCGGCAACTCGGCCATCGCCTCCTCCATCGACGAGGAGGTCGAGAAGATGACGTGGGCGACCCGCTGGGGCGCCGACACGGTCATGGATCTGTCCACCGGGAAGAATATTCACGAAACCCGTGAATGGATTCTCCGCAACTCTCCTGTCCCCATCGGCACCGTGCCGATCTACCAGGCGCTGGAGAAGGTCGGGGGCAAGGCCGAGGATCTCACCTGGGAGCTCTACCGCGACACCTTGATCGAGCAGGCCGAGCAGGGCGTGGACTACTTCACCATCCACGCCGGCGTCCTGCTGCGCTACATCCCGCTCACCGCCAGCCGCGTGACGGGCATCGTCTCGCGGGGCGGCTCCATCATGGCCAAGTGGTGTCTGGCCCACCATCAGGAGAGCTTCCTCTACACGCACTTCCGAGACATCTGCGAGATCATGGCCGCCTATGACATCGCCTTCTCGCTCGGCGATGGCCTGCGTCCGGGGTCGACTGCGGATGCCAATGATGAAGCCCAGTTCGCCGAGCTCGAAACCCTCGGAGAACTGACGAAGATCGCCTGGCAATACGACGTCCAGACCATGATCGAGGGGCCCGGCCATGTGCCCATGCACCTGATCAAGGAGAACATGGACCGCCAACTCCAGGTCTGCCACGAGGCGCCCTTCTACACGCTCGGCCCGCTGACCACGGACATCGCGCCCGGCTACGACCACATCACCTCGGCCATCGGCGCGGCGATGATCGGCTGGTTCGGCACCGCCATGCTCTGCTACGTGACGCCCAAGGAGCACCTGGGGCTGCCCAACCGGAAGGACGTCAAGGACGGCGTCATCGCCTACAAGATCGCGGCCCACGCCGCGGACCTGGCCAAGGGGCATCGCCGCGCGCGCGAGTGGGACGACGCGCTCAGCAAGGCGCGCTTCGAGTTCCGCTGGGAGGACCAGTTCAACCTCTCGCTCGACCCGGAGACGGCGCGCCAGTTCCACGACGAGACGTTGCCCGCCGAGGGGGCCAAGCTGGCCCACTTCTGCTCGATGTGCGGGCCGAAGTTCTGCTCGATGAAGATCACCCAGGAGGTCCGTGAGTACGCCGCCCGCAAGGGCATCGCCGCCGAGACGCTGGCGGTGGCCCAGGGGCTCAGAGAGAAGGCGGAGGAGTTCCGGCGCAGCGGCGCCGAGATCTACCGGCCGTCCTGATCGGCGGATCCCAGCAGTGACCGCGCGGGGCCAGCCGCCGGCGCGCCGCCGTCTCGCTTGCCGGCCAGCGCCCGCTTGACCGCCGTCTCCAGGCCGGCGAGCTCGAGCGGCTTGTGTAGCAGCGTGAAGCCGAGCGGCTGGCGATAGCCCTCCAGATCCGTGGTCGATGCGGTAAAGATGATGACTCCCACCGTCGGATCGTGCTGCCGCACGGTCTTGACCAGCTCCAGGCCGGTCACGCCCGGCATCCGGAAGTCGGTGACCACCAGGTCGTAACCGCCCCGCCGGAAGAGCGCCAGGCCCTCCGTACCCGTCGCCGCCGCGTCGGCTTCACACCCCCAGACGGCGAGCAGGTCGCACAGGAGTGCACGGACGGGCCCTTCGTCGTCGACAACGAGAACGCGCGGCGAGCGTTGATCGTTCATGGGGACTGGGCGGCCCCCGCAACCGTACGGCGACGACTGCGAACAAATCAATGGCCAAGATCGCCGCGAAAAATGCGGTATTTCTCACGACCGCGGTGGAATCCCCGCGTCCAGACACGGTCCCCGACGCTCGGGGACTCGTTCGAGGGCGTTTTTGGCGTGTCCGCCGAACGCCCAGGCCGGGAGGCCGCATCGTACCGGGCGATTTTCATATTGTGGATACCCGTGGATACGTGGATAAGCTGCCGCGTCCGCCGGCCGGCACCCGACTACTGTTGCTCCAGCTCCTCGGGGTTGATGCCGTGCTCGGTGAGCTTCTTGCGGAGGGTGTTGCGGTTGATGCCCAGGATCTGCGCGGCGCGCACCTGGTTGCCTTCGGTCTCGCGCAGGACGGCCCGCAGCAGGGGCTTCTCGACGAGGCCGATCATCAGGTCGTAGAGGTTCGCCGTCGAGCGCTGGCGCAGGCCGCGCACGCACTCCATCAACTTGCGCTCGATGATCTCCTCGAGCGAGGCGTCGACGGCGACGGAGGCCGCCGCCGAGACCGGACCGATCGGCAGGTGCTCGGGCAGGATGACGCCGGCCGTCGCCAGCACCATCGCGCGCTGGATGACGTTCTCCAGCTCGCGGACGTTGCCGGGCCAGTCGTGGCCGACCAGGCGGTCGAGGGCCTCCGGCGTCACGCCCCGCTCGCCGAGCTCGTCGGCGTACTTGGCGAGGAAGTGCTCCACCAGCAGGGGAACGTCGCGGCGGCGCTCGCGGAGCGGCGGCAGGCTGAGGGCGACGACGTTGAGCCGGTAGAAGAGGTCCTCACGGAAGCGCGCCTCCTTCATCAGCGCTTCCAGATCTCGGTTGGTGGCCGCCAGGACCCGCACGTCGACGGGGATGGGCTCGTGGCCGCCGACGCGCTCGATGGTCCGCTCCTGGAGCGCTCGCAGGAGCTTGGCCTGCAGCTCGATCGGCATGTCGCCGATCTCGTCGAGGTAGAGCGTGCCCCCGTGGGCCATCTCGAGCTTGCCGAGCTTGCGCTCCTTGGCGTCGGTGAAGGCGCCCCGCTCGTGGCCGAACATCTCCGACTCCAGCAGCGTCCCCGGAATCGCCGCGCAGGACACGGCGACGAACGGGCGGCCCGAGCGCCGGCTGTAGTGGTGAATGGCGCGGGCGACGAGCTCCTTGCCGGTGCCCGACTCCCCGCGCAGGAGCACCGTCACGTCGGTGCCGGCGATGCGCCCAATGGTCTTGTAGACCTCCTGCATCCGGAGGTGTCGCCCGATCAGCGCGCTGAACTCACGCACCTCCTGGAGCCCGCGGCGCAGCCGCGCCACCTCCTGGGTGAGCCGTCCCGCCGCCAGCGCCCGCTCGGTCAGCAGGAGCACCTCGTCCAGATCGAACGGTTTGGCCAGGTAGTCATAGGCGCCCCGTTGCATCGCCTTGATGGCGGTGTCCATCGTCCCGTGCGCCGTCATCACCACCACGTAGGCGTCGGGGCGGATCGCTCGCAGCCGCTCCAGCGCGGCCAGCCCATCGATGCCCGGCATGCGGACGTCGAGGAACACCAGATCGAACGGTGCGCTCTCGAAGGCCTGGATCGCCTGATCGCCGTCCTTCACGGCGGTGACCTCGTAGCCCACCTGGCGCAGGCCCTTTTCGAGCACCCAGCGCAGGCTGTCCTCGTCGTCGGCGATCAGGATCCGCGCGCTCATTTCCCCTCGGAGGGGGGCTCCGCCCCCCTTCCGAATTCCTGGTCGGAGGGGGACTCACGACCCCCTCCGAACCTCCCCAATGGTTGCGCCGGCAAAGCCGGCGCTCGAAAGAGCGGAGCGGGATCAGAAGGATAGCGCGACACGGGATCGCTCATCGGGCGATGGGCAGGAAGCACGTCACCACGGTGCCCCGCCCCTCGGCGGACTCCACCTGGATCGCGCCGTGGTGCTCCTCGAGGAGCCGGTGGCAGAGGGCCAGGCCGAGGCCGAGCCCGCGGTCCTTGGTGGTGAAGAAGGGGTCGAAGATCTTCGCGCGGATGGCGGCCGGGATCCCCGGCCCCTCGTCGGCGACCTGCGCCTCCACCATCGTCCGGTGCCCTGCCCCCACGTCCACCTTGCCGTAGAGCGGGTTCATGCTGGCCCGGGTCGCCAGCGTGAGCCGTCCGCCCTGCGTCATGGCGTCCAGCGCATTGATCACGAGATTGTGGAAGACCTGGAGCAGGCGGTCCTCGTCGGCGAGGATCGGCGGCAGGCTGGGATCGTAGCGCCGGACGAAGGTGACGTTCCGCGCGCGGGCGGCCTCCTCGTGCAGGAGCGCCACCCGCTCGAGGAGCTGGTGCAGGTTGAGCGGCGCCGGCCTGAGCTGCACCGGCCGCCCGAGGTCGAGCAGCATCTCGATGATGCGGTTGAGGCGGTCGACCTCCTTCAATAGGACTTCGGTGTATTCGCTCAGCCGCGGGTCGTCGCCCAGCTCGCGCTGGAAGAGCTGGACGGCGCCCCGGATCGCGCCCAGCGGGTTGCGGATCTCGTGGGCGAGCCCGACGGCCATGCGTCCCGCCGCCGCCAGCGTCTCGCCGCGCCGCACCTCGTCTTCGAGCTGACGGATCCGTGAGACATCGCGGAGTACGGCCACCGCCGCCTCGACGCTGCCGTCGCGGGCGAAGAGCGGCGCGGTGACGAGGCTCACGGGCACGACCCGGCCGTCGGCGGTGTCGATCGTCCCCTCGGCTTCCGAGCGGCTCTCGCCGGTGGCCAAGGTCTCCCCCAGACGGTTCACCAGGGAGGCGCCCGCGGGAAGGAGCTCCTTGACCAGCCGCCCCTGAGCGCGCCGCGCCGACCGGCCGGTCAGGGCCTCGGCGGCGGCGTTCCAGAACACGATGCGCAGGGTCCCGTCGACCGCGATGACCGCATCCGGAAGCCCCGACAACACCGTTTCGTAGTTCATCGCCGCGGGCCCGGGGCACCGGCGGGGTCCGGCGACCACGAGGTCGGGAGCGTCGCCTCCGTCGGCGGCTTCCCATACGGGGCGTCGCGCCCAGTCACTGGCGGCGCGAACGGGTCGGCGGACCCCGCCGGCACCCCGAGCCCCACCGCGAACTGCGTCGTCGGCGTCATCAGGCCAGCGCCCAGTCCGGGCGCGCGTTCATCGAGAGCGGCGCGCGTTCGCCCGCCAGGAGGCGCGCCGTGCCGGCGGCCGTGATCATCGCCGCGTTGTCGGTGCAGAGCCGGGGCGGAGGAACGTGCAGCGCGATCCCGTGCTCCCGGGCCGCGGCCCCCAGCGCCGCCCGCAGCGGGCCGTTGGCGGCCACGCCCCCGGTGAGGACCACGCGCTTGACGCCGAGGTGGAGCGCGGCCCGGACCGTCTTGCGCACCAGCATCTTGACCACGGCGGCCTGGAAGGACGCGGCCACGTCGGCGACCTGCGCCGGGGACAACGGCGCGTGGCGCTTGACGTGGAGGGAGACGGACGTCTTGATGCCGCTGAACGAGAAGTCCCGCGCGCCGTCGGTCATCTGGGCCAGCGGGAACGCGATCGCCTTGGGGTCGCCTCCCTCGGCGGCGCGCTGGATGACGGGGCCGCCCGGGAAGCCGAGGCCGAGCAGCTTGCCGACCTTGTCGAAGGCCTCGCCGGCGGCGTCATCGCGCGTCTGGCCCACCAGGGCGTACTGGAGCGGCGCCCCGGCGTGGTAGAGCGCGGTGTGGCCGCCGGAGACGACCAGCGCCAGGAACGGATGGACCGGGGGGTCATCGGTCAGGAAGGAGGCGTAGATGTGCCCCTCGAGATGATTCACGCCCACCAGCGGGCGGTGCGCCACGTAGGCCAGCGCCTTGGCCATCGAGCAGCCGACCAGGAGCGAGCCGACGAGCCCTGGCCCCTGGGTCACCACGATCCCGTCCAGGTCCGCCAGGCCGACGCCCGCCTCGGCGAGCGCCTGCTCCACGACCGGGACGATCACTTCGAGGTGCCGCCGCGAGGCCAGCTCGGGCACGACACCGCCGTACGGGGCGTGCAGGGCTTCCTGCGAGGCGACGACACTCGAGAGGACGCGCCGACCGTCAGCGAGCACCGCCGCGGCCGTCTCGTCGCACGAGCTCTCGATCCCCAGGACCAGCATGAAAAGCAGAAGGGCGATGGGTCGGGACGACGCCATCGCCCTTCGCGTTTGACGGCGTTACCGCGCCTGAGCCTGCGCCGGCGTCGGTCGCTGCTGCTCGATGATGCGCATCGTCTTGAT
>DASYUQ010000036.1 GCA_036001065.1 Candidatus Methylomirabilota bacterium | reverse complement strand
CGGCCGTGGCCAGCGTGGGTACGTGCGCACCCACGTCCTCCTATAGAGACGCTGGCTGCGGTCGAACCATCTCCTGAACACCGCCCATGTTCGCGGCCATGTGCCGCTTTCACCTGCGAGCTTATTTCGGATCGGGGCTAGTGTTCCGTCTGGGAAGTCATATAAAGAGGCCGCCAGCACGCGGCGCCGGGGGCCGACGGGCACGTGCGGCAGGGGTCGGCGGGACCCGTCCCCGCCCACCGGCCACGGACCCCGCGTGCCAAGGTGGAGCCCAGCCGCAATGGGGCAGCGGTCGCGTGCCGCGTGGTCCCGCGATCCCTGCCGCACGTGCCCGTCGGCCCCGCTGGCAGCGGCGCGAGCGCGGCGATCGTTAACATGACTTCCCAGACGGAGCACGAGCGGGGCGCGGCGCCGTGGAGAAGGTCCGGCCTACCGCCACGCGTCGACGGAGACGGTCTTCTGGTAGGTGCAGCCCATGATGCGCCAGTAGCCGTTGGTCTCGCCGCCGACGACCACGACGTGGATGTCCTCGCGCCGGAACATCGGGATCAGCTCGTCGGGGGCGGCCTTGAGCTTCGAGGCCCACGGCTCCTCGCCGAAGGTGGCGCGCGGGTAGAGGTAGTTCTGGACGAGCTGGTAGTCCCAGTACTCGCCGGCGGGCATGCGGGCGGCCTCGTAGAGCCAGTCGATGAGCGCGTCCTTCTTCACGAACCCGCCCCGGTCGATGAACTGCCGCGCCGTGATGGGGTCGAGCAGAAGCGTCGGCGGGATGTGGGGGTCCATCCCCCGCAGCATGTTGCCGACGTGCTCGCGCCAGTGCCGCTCCCGCAGCCCGAGCGTGAAGGCGGTGGAGCGGCAGCCTGCGAAAACGCTCACGGCGCTGTCGGTCGGACGCAATCCATGCTGGACGTGAAACGGCTCCCACGGGCTCCGCTCCTCGTTCTCGGCGAAGGTGACGCTGTTGTAGGCGTAGTTGTTGCCCATGGAGCCCATGTAGGTGAGCCCGGGCACCGAGCCGCCTTGTAGATTTTGCGAGAGGAGGCCGTAGGCCCGGCCGATGGTGGCGTTGGCGTGGTTGTAGGGCGCCAGGGCGCCGGTTCCGGCGTTCATCCCGATCTCGTGACGCATCGGTCCGTTGACGACGGCCATGGCCGCCATCGAGCTGGTCGTGCTGCCCCGCGCGCTCACGCCGGTGGCGGCCAGCGCCAGGATCACGGGGAAGTACTCCGGCCTCGCGCCCGCCATCACGGCGTTCACCGCGACCTTCTCGACCGTGTACTCCCAGGCCTCGCGGAAGTGAGTCGGCCGCATGCGCCCCACGACCTCGTCGGGCTTGCGACGCGTCCCGGCCACCATCGCCGCCACCCGCCCCTCGGTGGGCAGGACGATCGGGAGCTTGTCCGTCCAATCCCGCTCGAGGAACAGCCGGTCGAGATTCTCCTCGGTGTCGGGCTCGACCAGCCGCGGCGTGGCCCGGTCGAATTCGGCCGGGCCGAGGTCTCCGTCGTCGAACGGCCGCGTCAGCCCCTCGATCACCTCCTGCATGACCGGCCGGCCGGTGAGCGGGTCCCGGCCGTCGACGTAGGCGCGCAGCTCGCGGGCGGACTTGCCCATGACGGGCTGAGGGACGAAGACCTGCCGGAGCCCGCGCATCCCGTTGGTGGCGGCGACCGCGCGGACCACACGGTCGAACTTGTCGGTGTGAACGGCCACGGTAGGGACGCCGTACTTCGCCTCGATCGTCATCGCGTGCGCGGCGACCGCCGGCGCGCAGGTGCTTCAGTGGCCGACGCCGACGACCGCGGCGTCTCCCCGCGCCTTGATCTCCTCCCAGGTGGCCGGGTCGTCGTGGAGGTACACGCTGGAGATCGGCTTGAAGATCGTCTTGACGCCGGGCAGGTGCTCGGCGAACCAGGCCTGCATCTGCTTGAGGAAGACGTCCGAGTCGTCGAAGCGGCAGTCGACCAGGTAGACCGTCTTGCCCTCGAGCGTGGAAAGGCGCAGCGCGAGCTCTTTCCGGGTCACCTTGGGGGGGAAGCCCACCGGGTTCAGGACCGTGATCTTGTCTCTCATCTCTGTTCCTCCCTGTCTGACGGCGCCAGCGCCGTTCCCGGCCCGGCCAGGAGTCGCCGCGTCAGCGTGACCAGCCGGCCCAGCGGCCGCCCTCGACGGCGGCCAAGAACTCGGCGACGTGGAAGTTGAAGGCTCCCGGCTCCTCGATGTTCAGCGTGTGACCGCTGGCCGGAAACACGATCAAGCCCGAGTGCGGGATGCGGCCGCGCATCGCGAGCGAGGGCTCGACGCACGGCGCATCCTGATCGCCCACCATGATGAGGGTCGGGACGCGCAGCGCCTTCAGCCCCGCCTCCACGTCGAAGACTGTCTTGCGCTTGGACATCACCTCCCGGGCCAGGTGCGCGCACGCCTGGGCGTCGTGCTCGCCGACCTGGCGCAGGAATTCGGCGAAGCCGCGGGGGTCCTTCTGCTTGAACGCGGCGCGGTTCGGCGCGCTCTCGAAGTGCCGGATCAGGGCCGCCATGCCCTCGCGCTCGAGGGCCGCCGCCGTCGCCGCCTGGCCCTGCAAGAACTCCTCGCGGTTCACTGACCCGGCGCCGGCCCCCACCATGATCAGGCTCCTCGTCATCTCCGGATGCGCGATGGCGAAGTCGCGGGCGACGTTGGCCCCCATCGAGCAGCCGCCGAGATGCACGGGGCCGAAGCCGAGATGCTTCAGGAGCTGGTGGAGGTCACCGACCAGGAGGTCTTGGGAGTAATCGCGGGCGGCCTTGGGGACGGCCGAGGGCGGATAACCGCGATGGTTGTAGGTGACCACGCGATAACGCCGGGCAAAGTACCGGACCTGAGGCTCCCACGAGCGGGTGTCGCCGCCGAACTCGTGGCTCCAGACCAACGGCACCCCCTGGCCGGTCTCCTCGTAATGAAGCTCCACCCCGTTGACGTGTGCGATCGGCATGACGGCTCCGCCGGCAAGCTGGGCTATTCGGCCAGCCACACCGTATCGAGCTGGTTGTTGAGATAGTGGCTCGGGGTGATCGTCCACCCCCGCGTCGAGAACACCAGGAGCGATCGCCGGACCATGGTCCCTCCTTTTGTCGCGAGGCCGTTACGGGGGCGCCGGCCGTATCGCCGGCGCCCCGCGGGGTTCGAGACGAGCTACTGGAGCGGCGAGAAGGCGGCGGGCAGAAGAATCTTGTTCTCCTGCGTCAGCAAGCGGTCGGGCGAGCCCGGCGGGGGCCAGACGCCCTTCTTCCTGGCCTCGTCCCGCACCTGGGCGCGCTGATCGAGGCTCGAGTAGGCCCAGACGTGGACGAACCCGTTGGCCTTGCCGAACTCGACGCCGCCCGCGAGGACGATGGGCGAGAGCTTCATGCGCTCGGGGACTTTTGCCTCCCAGCCCTTGGCCACCTCGGCGAGCATGCCAGGCTTCAGCGTGTAGTAGCGCAGCTCGAAGATCGGCCCCACCTTGCCCGGGCGGGCCTCGGGCACGAACGAGAACGGCACCACGATCTCCGACCGCATGGCGCGGACGAACTCGCCGATCTTGGGCGGCCAGTTCGGGTCCTTCACCGCCTCACCCCGGATGCGCGCCCGCTCGGCGAGGTCCCGGTACCCCCAGACGTGGACGATCTCGTTGAGCGGTCCGATCTCCGTGTGCCAGAAGGCGGTCAGCTCCGAGTACTTCTTCCGGTACTCGTAGGCCTCGCCGAAGCGCTTCTCGACCTCGGCCAGGCTGCCAGCGGCGATGCGGTAGGTCCGGATCTCGTAGATCATGCTCGGCTCCTTTCGGCGGTGCGAGGTGCGGGACCTGCGACCCGAGGGCCCCTGGCGCGGCAAAGGCGGCGGGGCTGGCGGGCCGCACGGCGGCCGTAGTATACAGTCTGGCCCTGACCACTGCTCGAAAGCCCGCTAGTGCCGTTCCAACTATTCGCGCCAAGGGAGGCGCCGTGTACGTCGTTCGTGGACAGATTTAGTATCAACAAGTTGGAACGGCACTAGACATAATCCTGGATGACCTGAAGGCTGGCCGGGAAAAAGAGATCCTCGATCTTCGGAGCCATTTTGATCATTCCTTGCTCGGACTCGTAGCGGAGGACGGCCTCCAAGGCTTTGCGATTGTCTTCGAGATTGTAGGGCCAGGGGTCGGGACCGAACACAGCGTCTTGCTCCCGCATGAGTTCTTTCACCCATACCAGCGCAAGATTGCGTGGGTCCTTCATGCGCTCGTAGCAGACCTCTTTGGACCTCTGGAAGGCCCGCAGAAGGCTCACCGCAACCCAGGGGTCTTTCTCCACGATCGCGTTCTTGACCACCACCGTGTGCATGATCGGAAAGACCCCGCTCTTCCGGTAGTAGTCGACTTCGGCGTCCTGGGGATTCGGAAAGAGGAGGCCGACTCTCGAGGAACCCCTTCTGATCGAGGGGAGGATCTCGGGGTACACCGCCCCTTCCAGCTCGCCGTCCAGGAGCATCTGGTCGATGTTCCTCCCTCTGGGGACCCGGCGTACTCTCATCCACCGGGCTGGCTCGAAGGGGATGTCCTCTTCTTCCTGACACCACCATTCGATGCTCCGGAGATCCACCCCATAGTGGTCCTGTAAAATGCCGCGCATCCACAGGCCGGCTGAGTTCTGCAATGTGTCCAGGCCCACCCTCTTACCGTTCAGATCTGCTGGCTCGTCGATTCCGCAATCCGTCCTCTTCACCACATACCCGTGCCGAAAGCGTCGATGGGGAAAGACGGGGATGGCCGTAAACGTTCTCCCCTGGTCGCGCGCCACCAGGTAGGCCACCAGCGACAGCTCGCACACGTCGAACTCCTGGTGCCGCAGCATTCGTCCATGTCGTTCCGGCGACGCCATGGTCAGAATGTTGAGATCGACGCCCGACGGCGTCACCACGCCCTCGATCAATGGCCTCAGCAGATCGTAGTGGCCACAAGCCAGGCTGAGCTTCAGGCGCGACATTCACTTCCTCCCTGCGTCGGGACTCCCTATCGTACTTGATTCATGCTAAAAGGGTCCTTCTGATGGCGGGTTCATCGACCAGCTCTATCGGTAAGCACGTGGCGAACCCTGCCGGTTTCCGGGTCGTGGGAATCTCCGTCCCCCGGGTCGACGCGGTGGAGAAGGTGACCGGGCGGGCCAGGTATACGGGCGACATCGTGCTGCCCGGGATGCTCCACGGAAAGATCCTCCGCTCCCCGCACCCGCACGCCCGGATTCGCGCGATCGACGCGCATGTCGCTGAACAGGTCCCCGGAGTGGTCGCAGTATTGACCCGCGAAGATCTGAAGGACATCGACCCCTATTACGGCCCGATCGTCCAGGACCGACCCCTCCTGGCGCTCGACCGGACCCGCTATGTCGGAGAGCCGGTGGCGGCGGTGGCGGCCGCGGACGAGGCGACGGCCGAAAGGGCCGCGTCCCTCATCATGGTCGAGTACGACGAGCTCCCGGCGGCGGTCGGCGCCGCCGCGGCGCTGGCGCCCGGGGCTCCGCGCATCCACGAAGGACCGCACCGGGCGGGGGAAGAGCGCATAACGGCAAGACCGGTCCCCGGCACCAACATCTGCCACCACGAGCGGCTGATCCAAGGGGATGTCGAGCGCGGATTCGCCGAGGCCGATCTGGTCGTCGAGGACACCTTTACCTTCCCCATGGTCTACCACTACGCCCTGGAACCCCACACGGTCGTGGCCCACTGGGACAAGGACGCCCTCACCGTCTGGGCGTCGGCCCAGCACCCGTTCCTGGTTCGCGGGGAGCTGGCCCGGATCTTCCGGCTACCGCTGGCCAAGGTGCGGATGATCATTCCGTTCGTGGGCGGAGGCTTCGGCAGCAAGTCGTACACGAAGATCGAGCCGCTGGTGGCCGCGCTGGCCCGGAAGGCGGGGCGCCCCGTGCGCGTCGCCCAGAGCGTTCACGAGTCGATGCACACGACCAGGCGTCACGCCGTGACGTGCCGGATCAAGACGGGGGTCAAGCGCGACGGCACGCTCCTGGCGAAGGCATGCGCGATCCACCTCGATACGGGCGCCTACGCCGACAACGGTCCGCAAGTGGCCAATCGCGCGGCCCACCGAGTCATCGGCCCCTATCGGATCCCTCATCTCCAGATCGACGCCTACGCGGTCTACACCAACTCCGTCCCCGCAGGCTCCTTCCGTTCGATCGGTGCGCCGCAGTCCATCTGGGCGTGCGAGTCGCAGATGGACATCATCGCCGAGCGCCTCGGGATCGATCCGCTGGAGCTGCGCTTGAAGAATGTCCTCGAGCGCGGCGAGCTGGTCCGGAAGGGAATGAAGCCGCTCGACGGCGACATCTCGGTCGGGCTCAGGAAGACGGCCCAGGCCCTGGGATGGCGCCGGCGCGCGACGGCAGACGGACGCGGGCTCGGACTCGCCTGTGGCTTCATGAACGCCGGAGCCTTCCCGGTGTCGATCGCCATCGTGCGGCTGCACGCCGACGGCAGCGCGACGGTCCTGGCGGGCTCGACCGAGATCGGCCAGGGAGTCCGCACGGTGCTCTCCCAGATTGCCGCCGAGGAGCTGGGCCTTCCTCTCTCGCGGGTGACCGTGGCCCGCGGCGATACCGACGCCATGCCCTTCGACCGGTCCACGGGATCCAGCCGCTCGACCACGCTCATGGGCCTGGCCGTCCAGCGCGCCGCCCTCGAGGTCAGGGCCCAGCTCGTGCAGATCGGCGCCAGGCTTCTCAAGGCCCCGCGCAAGGCGATCACGCTAGGCGACGGCGCGCTCTCGGCCGGGCGCCGGAAGGCGATGAGCTATGCCGAAGTCATCGCCGCCCACTTCGGGCTTCCCGGCGGCGAGCTGGTCGGGCGGGGCTACGTGCGGCCGCCCGGAGGCCGGCCCGTGAATCCGGTCTTCTGGGAGATCGGGATCGGTGGGGCCGAGGTCGAGGTGGATCGCGAGACCGGGCAGTTGACCGTCCACCGCTACGTGTCCGCGGCCGACGTGGGAAAGGCGATCAACCCCCGGGAGTGCGAGGGGCAGGACGAAGGGGCGGCCATGATGGGACTCGGCCACACCCTCTTCGAAGCGATCCGTTACGAGGACGACCAGATCGTCAACCCCAACCTCATCGACTACCGGGTCCCCCTCTTCACCGATCTCCCCGGGGAGTTCATCGCGCTTCTCGTCGAGAACCAGGACGGCCCCGGACCGTACGGCGCCAAGGGAATGGGGGAAGGCGGCATCGTGGGCGTCTCCCCCGCGGTGGCCAACGCGCTGGCCCGGGCCACCGGGGTCCGGGTGCGCGACCTTCCGCTCACGCCCGAGCGGGTGTGGCGGGCCCTCCGCGAGAGCGATGGGAGCAAGGAGCATCACAGGCGCTCCCGGCCGCCCTGGCCCACGGTCTGGTGACGAGCACGGGCTGCATCGGCAACCGCATCTACACCGATCTGGGCGAAGACGAGCTGCCGTGGCGACGGGACAAGGAGCCAGACCATGATCATCGATCTGGATTCTCACCTGCGGGAAGGCTACTTCCTGGACGAGGTGTACCGGCTCGAGGAACCCTACGCCCGCTATACGCCGGTGAAGGCGGGGAACGGGCGTCATCACCAGACCCGCTTCATCCACGCCCTGGAGGTCGGCGACCCCCGGGCCCGGGTCTGCTTCAAGCACCCGTACATGTACGATCCCCAGCTCGACTCCGAGCTCGCCGAGCGCCAGGTCGGGGGCTACGACATGGAGCGGAGGCGGCAGGACATCCGCCAGGAGGGCATCGAGAAGCAGGTGATCTTCCCGACCGGCATCGGCATCCCCACCCGGAACGTGGGGGGCCTGGGTGTCGCGTTGTGCCGCGCGTACAACACCTGGGTGAGGAACCTCGTCAGAGGCTACGAAGATGTCTTCTGGCCGGTGGCCATGGCGCCGGCCGGCTGTCCGGACGAGATGGCCAGCGAGCTCCGGCGCTGCATCAAGGAGCTCGGCATGAAGGCCGGGCACCTGGTGGCCTACTGCGGGCCCCGCAATCTGGACGACCCGGCGTTCTATCCGTACTACGAGACCGCCCGGTTCCTGGAACAACGGGAAGGCCGGGACGCGGCCCTCGCGTACTTCAGGCAGCTCGCGCGCCAGGAGATCCAGTGGCGCAAGGGGCACTCCCTGATCGGGCAGCTGGTGGTGGCGGGCGAATTCCCGCTGGCCGCCGAGCTCCAGGTGCACAACATCGAGCGGTCCAAAGCCCAGGGAGCCCCGATCGACTGGGTCGCGCTCGATGGGGTGATCCCGGTTCACAAGATCGGCATCGCCCTGACCAGTACCGGCAGCCGCCCCCATGCGGCCGCGTTGTTCTACGACTTCATCCTTTCCCGTACCGGGATGGAAACGATCAAGCGGCGGCATCGCGTTCCGACCCGGCCGGATGTGACCGTTCCCTATCTGCAGCCCTACCGGCTCCTGCCGTTCGATGGCCAGGCCATGGACGAGTTCGACGCCTACGTCTCGCTGTTCCGGGAGATCTTCAAGCCGGGCGCCTGAGCCAGGGCCTGGGCTCGGCCATGAAGTCTTCCTGGATCGCCCAGGAGGCCGGTTCCCGAGGTGATCAGCCGAGATTCGGCCGCCCTTTGTGGTCTTCCCGTCGAAGAGGCCCGCGCTACCACCACGACCAGAACTCCACGCGCAGGTACCGGGCGAGCCGGCGGGTGAGGACGTCGAACAGCCGACGCTGCCCGCAGTAGATCTTGGCGGTCCCCGTCATCTCGGGCCTGAGCAGGAGGTCGGGGTTCTCGAGGGCGGTCGTCACCCTGAACACCCTGCCCCGCCAGCCTTCCTCCTCCTTCACGGCCGCCGGCGCGATGGCGGTCACCCGGCCCTGAAAGCCGCGCTCAGGAAAGGCCCGGGCCTTGACGACGACCGGCTGCCCGACCTTCACGTCGCCGATCTCCCGCTCCGGGACAGCGATCTCCGCTTTGACCGTCGCGAACTCGTGCACCTCGACGATGAGGTCGCCCTTCTTCACGTACTGTCCGATCTTCTCGCGGGGCTTCGGGGTCGTCACGACGCCGCCCACGGCGCTCCGCACCGTGACGAGCCGGAGCTGGTCCTCGAGGTGGCTCCGCTGGCTCAGCAGTCGCGCCAGCGTCGCCTCAGCGCCCTCGATCTCCTCCGGCCGGCTGCCGGCTTCGAGCAGCCGGAGCCGGCCCCGGGCTTCCTCGGCTTCCTTCTGGGCCACGGCCAGCTCCTTGTGGAACCCAGCCAGATCGCCGGTCGACGCCAGATCGCCGGCCGACACGCCCGCGAGCTCGGCCCGGGCGGCCGCCAGCTCCTTCTCCCGGATCCCCGCCCGCTCCTGGGACTCCTCGAGCGCTCGCCGGGAGATCAGCTCGCCGGCGAAGAGCGCCTGAGACCGCTCGAGATCGTTGCGGGCGTACCGCAGCCGCTCTTCGGCCGCCGCGACGTCCGCTGTCGCCTTGGCCAGCCGGGCGGCCTGCATCTGTTGCGCCTCTTCGTACCGACGGCGGGCGTGCTCGCGCCGGGTCACGGCCGTCTCGATGTTCTGACGGGCCAGGCGCAGCTCCTCCGCCCGCGGTCCCGCCCGCAGCATCTTGAGCCGGGCCCGCGTCTCGTCGCTCTGCCCCTCGACGGCCCTCAGCTCGGCGCGATAGTCCCGATCCGCGAGTCGGGCGATCAGCTCGCCGGCGGCCACCCGCTGGCCCTCGTCGACGTAGACCTCGGCGATGATCCCGTCGACCTCGGCGCGCACGTCGGCGTTGTGGTGGGGGGCGACCGAGAACTCGCCCGAGACCGTGAGCTCCCACGGCACCAGAAAGAGCACGGCCAGGACGAGGCCGAAGAGCAGGAGAACGCGCACCGGCCCGCTCATCGACCGCCATCGCGCGTTCACGTGCTCGCGCCAAGCCCGGAGCCTGGGTCTCGCAGTCCAGCGCCGCAGCGGGTTCTGGAACGCGAGCCCGAGCAGGCCCGCGTAGACGATCGCCCCGGCCCCCTGGTAGCGCTCGGTGAGAAAGCCGCCCACCATCAACGCCACCCAGCCGAGGAGCCACGCGGAGTAGCCGCCGGCCAGGAGGCTGTACGCCAGGTAGATCCGTCGCTCCCGGAGGGTAGGCTCCTCCAGCGTCCGGGCCGGCGAAGCCACTAGAGCGGAAAGCCGGCGCTTGAGATAGCCGAACGCGCGCGCGCGGAGGTTGTGCATCCCCAGCGCGTCGCTCAGCAGGTAGTAGCCGTCGAGCTTGATGAGGGGGTTGAGGTTGATGAAGAGCTTGAAGGCGGAGGTGGCGATCACCACCAGCGCAACCGCGCTGGGCCACGTCCCAGGCTCCGTGACCCGCCAGGTGATGACAGCCAGGGCCCAGAGGAACATCTCGAAGTAGGGGCCGGCCGTGGTCACCCAGAGGCGCTTGGACTTCTCGGGGAAGAGCCAGGCGTCGCTCACGTTGCAGTAGAACGCGAGCTGGAAGTAGATGAGCAGGAACCCCATCTCGTGGACGTGGCCCCCGAAGCGCTTGCAGGTCAAGCT
>DASYUQ010000035.1 GCA_036001065.1 Candidatus Methylomirabilota bacterium | reverse complement strand
GCGGTGTTCAGGAGATGGTTCGACCGCAGCCAGCGTCTCTATAGGAGGACGTGGGTGCGCACGTACCCACGCTGGCCACGGCCGCTACCGACGCCGCGTTTCCGCACATTCCTCGCCAAAAGAATTTCGGATCGGGGCTAGTGGATGACGGAGACCGCGTCATTCGTGATCGACTGCGACTGGATGTACGGCTGCCGATCGCGCGCTGACCGGGCCGATGGTATCGTACGAGCACGGCGCGCGGCGCCGTAGCTCAGACGATGCGAATCGACATTCCCGACGCGACCCCGGCAACCCGTTCCGTGCGCTCGATCACGCTGCCGGCGGTGGCATGATCCGGGAGCGCCTGCGCGTGCCGCTCCACCGCTCGCGGAAGCACCGGATGATCGCCGGCGTGTGCGGCGGGATCGCCGAGTGGCTCGGCTGGGACCCGACGATCGTCCGCGTGCTCTACATCCTCGTGTCGATCGTGTCGATCGCCTTCCCCGGCATCCTCGTCTACCTGATTCTGTGGCTGGTCATCCCGCAGGCGCCACCTGAAATTTGATACAGATGGCATCAGATGTCCTCGCCCGGAACGAAGCCGATGTCAAGTCCGCTCTCGCTCTCACGCGATCCGGATGATGCCGGGCTCGACCGGCTTGAACCGGTCGGCGACTTCCGGGTCGTGACCGGCGACGATGAGCCGCTCGGCGCCGGCCAGGGCGTGGATCGTCTCGAAGGCCTGGAGCATCTCGGGCAGGCTGGTGATGATCTGGACGGGCTGGCGCGTCTCCACGTTGCGGTAGAAGTGCGAGGCGTCGGAGGTGAGGACGACGGTTCCGCGCTGGGTCTCGACGGTGACGATCTGGAGCCCCGCGGTGTGGCCGCCGACGCGGTGCACGCGGACGCCGGGCACCACCTGGCAGTCGCCCTCGATGATGCGGACGCGGTTCGCGTAGTTCAGCGTCACCAGCCGCGCCAGCGCCCCCGGGTTCGCCGATTGCCGAAAGGCCGGCGAGCGGCCGAAGGGCCCCGTCCAGAACGCCACCTCGTCCCTCTGGATCCAGTACTCCGCGCCGGGGAACAGGCTGTGCCCGGCCCAGTGGTCGTAGTGGAGGTGGGTGATGAGCGCGATGGGCACCTCGCCCGCCTTCACGCCCGCGCGCTCGACCATCGCCGCCGGGCTCACGTAGTTCCTGATACCGCGCTCCCGCGCGTCGTCGTCGAGGAACCCGGTGTCCACCAGGATCGGCTGGGGGCCGCCCAGGAGCAGCCAGACGTAATAGTGGAGCGTGATCGGCGCGTGCGACGCCTCGCGGTAGAAGAACTGGCAGGCCGTCGTGTCCCGCTCCCCGTACTTGAGCGCGTAGACCTCGTACATGCTAGGGGGCGTCCTGGGCGTGGCCGGCCAGCGGAGAGAGCAGCACGATTGCGGTCATCAACGCGAGCGTCTTACCCATGCCTGGTCTCCTGGAGCGAGGGATGTGCGGTTAAGATTCCCGGGTCACCTCGCTGGCGCCGAAGTGTACCGCATAATTGCGCCATCCTGAATCGCGCCATCGGAGAAAGGAGCGGCCCTTGAGCACACCGCCATCCGCATCGTCCGCCCGTCACGAGGTCCGGCAGGTCGCCCCCAAGCTCATCGAGCTCAGCGAGACGGTGCTGTACGCCGATGTCTGGGAGCGGCCCGGACTGTCCAAGCGCGACCGGAGCCTGGTCACGGTCGCGGCACTGAGTGCCATGTACCGCGCCGACCAGCTCCCCGTCCACATCGAGCGCGCGCTGGCCAACGGCGTCACCCGAGAGGAGATCGGCGAGCTCATCACCCACATCGCCTTCTATGCGGGCTGGCCGGCGGCCATGACCGCGGGCCGCATCGCCAAGAGGGTTTTCGACGGGAGCAAGCCATGAAGATCGGGTTCATCGGTCTCGGTACCATGGGGCGCCACATGGCCTCCAATCTGATCAAGGCGGGCCATGAGCTGGTGGTCCACGATGTGCGCCGGGAGGCGGCGGCGTCTCACCGTCAAGCTGGCGCGGGCTGGGCCGATACGCCGCGGGAGGTGGCCGAGGCGACGGAGGTGGTCTTTACATCGCTGCCGGGTCCCCCGGAGGTGGAGACGGTGGCGCTCGGCGAGCAGGGTCTGCTGGCGGGACTGGCGGCGGGCAAGGTGTACTTCGACCTCACGACCAACGCGCCCGCGCTCGTGCGCCGAATCCACGGGGTGTTCAAGGCACGCGGGATCCACATGCTGGACGCACCCGTGAGCGGCGGCCCCCGCGGGGCCGAGACGCGGCGGCTCGCCCTCTGGGTCGGGGGGGACGAGGCGGTCTTCGAGCGCCACCGGCCTGTGCTCCAGGCCATCGGCGACCAGCCCTATTACGTCGGCCCGATCGGCGCGGGCTCGGTCGCGAAGCTCGTCCACAACTGCGCGGGGTATGTCATCCAGACGGCGCTGGCCGAGGTCTTCACGCTGGGCGCCAAGGCGGGCGTCGATCCACTCGCGCTGTGGAAGGCGGTGCGCCAGGGCGCGGCCGGGCGGCGCCGGACATTCGACGGCCTGGTCGATCAGTTTCTGCCTGGCCGGTTCGAGCCGGCGGCGTTCACCTTGCGGCTGGCCCATAAGGACGTGACGCTGGCGACCGCCCTCGGCCGCGAGCACAAGGTGCCTATGCGTCTGGCCAATCTCGCGCTCGAAGAGCTGACCGAGGCGCTCAACCGGGGCTGGGGCGAGCGCGACTCGCGGGTCGCCATGCTCTTGCAGGAAGAGCGCGCGGGCGTCGAGATTCGTGTACCGGAGGTTGCGATCCGCCAAGTCATCGAGCTCGATAAGGGGCCGGAGCGGGCCGGAGGAGGATAGGTTCGACCCCGCAATTGACAAAGGGGCTGGGCCCAGGGTTACCATTCGCGTCTGCTTTGCTGAAGACCACTATCCTGAACGTCAATGACGACGGTCCCCGGCGATACGTCATCGGCCGCACCCTGCGGAGCGCCGGCCTCCAGGTCATCGAGGCCGAGACCGGACACGAGGCGCTCGAGCGCGTGGCGGCCGAGAAGCCGGCCGTGGTCATCCTCGACGTCAAGCTGCCCGACCTCAGCGGCTTCGAGGTCTGTCGCCGCATCAAGACCGACGCGGCCACCGCCTCCACGCTGGTGCTGCTCCTGTCGGCCGTGCTGACCGAGGACGCCGACAAGGTGCACGGCCTCGAGCACGGCGCGGACGCCTATCTGACCGAGCCCTTCGACGCGTCGGTATTCACCGCCACCGTGAAGGCGTTGCTCCGTATCGGTCAGGCCGAGGCGGCGCTTCGCGAGTCCGAGCTGAGCCACCGCCTGCTCTTCGAAAGTCATCCGTTGCCCGCCTGGGTCCTGGATGTGGAGACGCTGGCGATCATCGCGGTCAACGACGCCGCCGTTCAGCATTATGGCTACTCGCGCGGGGAGTTCCTCGCCATGTCGTTGAAGGACCTTCTGATCCCCCAGGACCCCCCGATCTCGAGCGCGAAGCTCGCCGGTCGGGCCCGGGGACTGGACGATGTGGGCGTCGGGCACTGCGTCAAGAGGGACGGCGCCGTCGTCGAGGTGGAGGTCAAGACCCGCGGGCTGACGTTCGCGGGAGGACCGGCGCGGCTCGTCGTGGCCGACGACATCACCGAGCGCCGGCGGCTGGAGGCCGAGCGGGTCGAGCTCCTCGCCCGGAATCGGGCCGAGGAAGCCGCCCGGGCGCTCGTCGAAATCGGGCGGCAGCTCATGACGACGTTCGACCTCGGTGAGATGACCGATCTGATCGTGTCCGCCTTGCTCGGCGTCTTCCGCGTCCGCCGGGCGGCTCTCTTCGTGCTCGACGCCGCGTCGGAGACCCTGACCTGCATGGCCGGAGCCGGCGAGGGGGACCCGGCGAAGTGGGTCGGGCGGGTCGTGCGTCTCGGCGATGGCCTCGCCGGCCGGGCGGCCGCCGAGCGCCGGCCGATGTGGTCGGCGGACCTGTTCGACGACCCGCAGTTCACATTTCCCGAGTCGGCGCTGGCTCATGTGCTCGAGCCGGACTGTCGGGCCTGGGCCTGCGTGCCACTCGTCGCCCAGGAAGAGGGGTTGGGAGCGTTGACCCTGGGGGATACGACCGGCCGCATGTTTCGCGAGGACGAGATGCAGCTCCTGGCCGCCTTCGCCGGCCAGGCGGCGCTCGCGCTGCGGAACGCCCGGCTGTACGAGGAGGTCCGGAGCTCCCGGGAGCGGTTGCACGTGCTGTCCCGGCGGTTGCTGGAGGTCCAAGAGGCCGAGCACCGCTACCTCGCTCGCGAGCTGCACGACGAGATGGGGCAGGCGCTCAGCGCCGTGAAGATCGATCTCGAGACCCTGAGAAGCCTGCCCGACGCGGGCGCCCTGACACCTTCTCTCGAGGAGAGTATTGCGCTCGTGGAGCGCCTGCTCCAACAGATCCGCAATCTCTCCCTCGATCTCCGCCCGTCACTCCTCGATGACTTTGGTCTGGTGGCCGCGCTCCGATGGTACGTCGACCGCCAGGCCCGGCGGGCGGGGTTTACGGCGAGCGTCGAGTGCGACGTGGGCGAACGCCGTTTCCGGCCGGAGGTGGAGACGGCGTGCTTTCGCGTGGCCCAGGCGGCGGTGACGAACGTCGTTCGCCATGCCCGGGCCCAGCACCTCACCGTCGAGCTCCGCCATCGGGACGCCGGCCTGGAGCTCGTCGTGCGCGACGACGGCGCCGGGTTCGACACGAGGGCCGCCCGGGAGGGCGCCAGGCGGGGAGAAAGCCTCGGCCTGCTGGCGATGGAAGAGCGCGTGTTCCTGCTCGACGGCTCGATCGCCATCGAGTCGGTGCCCGGCCACGGGACCGAAGTACGGGCGCGCTTCCCCCTGAGGACCGCGACGTCGTGAAAGCGATCCGCGTCCTGCTGGCCGATGACCACCGGCTCTTCCGAGCCGGCCTGCGCAAGCTGCTCCAGGGCTTCGAAGGGGTCGAAGTCGTCGCGGAGGCGATCGACGGCCACGAGGCGTTTCGGCTGGCGGCGGAGCACCGTCCCCACGTGCTTCTCATGGACATCGCCATGCCGGGCCTGAACGGTGTGGAGGCGACGGCGCGGATCGCCAAGGAGCTTCCCCAGACCCGGGTCATCATGCTGTCCATGCACGCCAGCGAGGAATACGTCCTGAGAGCTCTGCGGGCTGGCGCCTCGGGATATTTGCTGAAGGACGCCGGTCCGGCGGAGCTGGAGAGCGCGGTGCGGACCGTCGCCAGGGGTGACGCCTACCTGAGCCCCACCGTGTCACGGCATGTCGTCGACGACTACGCCCGCCGCGTGTCGAGCGAGGCGGGGCCGCTCGAGCGCCTGACGCCACGGCAGCGGGAAATCCTCCAACTGCTCGCCGAAGGTCACCCGACCAAGGCCATCGCCGGCAAGCTGAACCTCAGCGTCAAGACGGTGGAGACGCACCGGGCGCAGTTGATGGATCGCCTCGACGTCCACGACGTCGCGGGCCTGGTCCGGTTCGCGATCCGCACGGGCCTCGTCCGACCCGAGGCCTGACGCCCGGCGGTTTCCCGACCGCGATCTCGGGGTCACCCCGAGCCCGGCCGCCGGCCCTTCCGTGGTGTTTTTCAGGCCGGGCCCGATGGCACCGCCGCCCTCCCCTCCGTACGCTGGCCTTCTCGCGATGGATCATCTCTACCTCCTGTTCGTGGATGACAACGAGGAGTTCCTGGCCTCGGCGACGCGGTTCGTTTCTGCGACCACCGACATCACCGTCGTCGGCTGGGCGCGCTCGGCTGAGGAGGCGATCGAAAAGGCGAACAGGCTGCGTCCCCATCTCGTCCTGACGGACCTCGCTCTCCCCGGAATGAACGGCCTCGAGCTCGCGCGCCGCCTCAAAGCCCTGCCGGGCGCGCCGCGGGTGATCCTCCTGACGCTCGACAACGAGAGCGTCGATGGCCGCGCGCTGGCGGCGGGGGCGGGGCTCGATGGCGTGGTGGCGAAGTCCAAGTTCGGCTCGACCCTGCTCCCGCTGGTCTTCGCCTTGTTTCCGTCGCGGCGGTCCGAGCGGGCGGCGGAAGCCTGAAAGATCTACATGAGGATAGTAGGCAAACTTTTTCACGGCCTTTCTTTCTCCCGGCCCCCCCGGGTATAGTTCCGATTCCCACGGGCTGGCGGCGATCGTCGATGCGCCGGCCAGCCGCGCACTGGAACAGAGCTGGCGTCCACGCCTGACCCAAGCGCACGCCGCGAGGCGGAGGAGAATACGATGACGAAGATCGGCACGAGTCGACTCCCGGAGATCCTCAAGAAGCGCGAGGCCGACATCCTGGCGGACTGGCTGGACCTGCAGCTTTCGAACGGCGCCGGGGGGGCCCGCATCGACGAAAGGGAGCTCCGCGAGCACTCGCGGACGTTCCTGGGGCTGCTCCGCGACGCCGCCCAGAATGGGAACCCGCAAGACCTCGGCGCGCCCGAATGGGCGAATACGCGGGAGCTGCTGGCGAGCATCTCCGGGTCGCGGGCGAAACAGGGGTTCACCCCGTCGGAGACGGCGATGTTCGTCTTCTCGCTGAAGCAGCCCGTCTTCAAGCGGTTGCGGGAGGAGCTGGGACGGGACGCCGACGCGCTGGCCGAGGAGGTCTGGGCGGTGACGGTCCTGCTCGACCAGCTGGGGCTCTGGACGGTCGAGGTCTACCAGAAGAGCCGCGAGGAGATCATCGGCCAGCAGCAGCGGGAGATGCTGGAGCTGTCCACGCCCGTGGTCCAGCTCTGGGAGGGCGTCCTGGCCCTGCCGCTCATCGGGACCCTCGACAGCACCCGCACCCAGGTCGTGATGGAAAGCCTGCTGCAGAGGATCGTCGAGACCGGCGCGGCCATCGCCGTCATCGACATCACGGGCGTGCCGACCGTGGACACGCTGGTCGCTCAGCACCTGCTCAAGACGGTGGCCGCCGCGCGGCTGATGGGCGCCGATTGCATCATCAGCGGCATCCGCCCACAGATCGCGCAGGCCATCGTCCACCTGGGAGTCGAGCTGGGCAACGTGACCACCAAGGCGACGCTGGCCGACGCCTTCCTGGTCGCCCTGCAACGGACCGGCGCCAGCATCACCCGCCCGCAGCCCCGGACATCATCCTGATGACGGAACAGGGGACCATCATGGAACGGATTCCCATCCTCAAGATGGGCGATTACCTCCTGGTCACCATTCAAGTGGACATGCATGACCGGCTGGCCATGACGCTCCAGGACGACCTCACCGAGCGCATCGTCAGGCACCATGCGCGCGGGGTGCTGATCGACATCTCGTCGCTGGAGGTGGTCGACTCCTTCATCGGCCGGATGCTGGGCAACATCGCGGGGATGTCGCGGGTGCTCGACGCCGAGACGGTGGTGGTCGGGATGCGACCGGCCGTGGCCATCACCCTGGTCGAGCTGGGGCTGCCTCTGCCCGGAGTGCGCACGGCCTTGAACGTGGAGAAGGGCATGGAGATGCTCCGGGCGTCGCTGCGGCGAGGGGTGAACGGGCATGGCCATCCTGAACCATGACGCGATGTCCATCCGCTCGTCCGAAGACGTCGTCCGGGTCCGGCAGACCGTACGGCAGTGGGCGATCGCGCTCAGTTTCAGCCTGGTCGATCAGACGAAGATCGTCACGGCCGCCAGCGAGCTGGCTCGCAACACGGTCGATCATGGGGGCGGGGGAACGGTGCGCCTGGAAGCGCTCAACGACGTCAACCGCCGTGGCCTCCGGTTGACGTTCGAAGACGAAGGGCCGGGGATCAAGGACGTCGAGCTGGCCATGAAGGAGGGCTTCACGACCGGGAGCGGCCTCGGCCTGGGCCTCAGCGGCGCCAAGAAACTCTCGAACGAGTTCGAGATCGTCTCCTACGTCGGCCAGGGCACGCGCGTCACCATCACGCGATGGAAGTAGGGATGGCGGATTGCCTCGCTCTGCCGATCGTGGAGCCGAGCCAGGTGGCGGCGGCGCGGCGTCTGTCCGTGGCGCTGGCCTCCCGCCGCGGCTTCGATGAGACCGAGGCCGGGAAGGTCGCCATCGTGGTGACCGAGCTGGCGACCAACGTGATCAAGCACGCGTCCGGCGGCGAGCTTCTCGTGCGCGGCGTCCCTCAGGATGGCATGGAGACGATCGAGGTGATGGCGCTGGACACGGGGCGAGGGATTCCCAACGTCGACCAGTGCCTGCGCGACGGGTATTCCACCGCGGGAACGCCGGGCAACGGCCTGGGCGCCATCATGCGGCTGGCCGGCCTCTTCGACATCCATACCGTGCCGGCCGTCGGCACGGCCGTGCTGGTGCGAGTGTTCGGGGGAAAGCCGCGCGCCGTTCCCTCGCCACCGCCTCTGGATATCGGAGCGGTGAGCGTGCCGAGGCCCGGCCAGGAGCTGTGCGGGGACGGCTGGGCGGCGGAGGAGCAGGCCGGGGGCGCGGCCATCGTGATCGTGGACGGCCTGGGCCATGGCGCCTCGGCGGCGGAGGCGGCCACCGCGGCGACGCAGGCCTTCCGCGACAACGCCGGCCTCGCTCCGGCCGCGAGGCTCCACTGCATTCATGGGGCGCTGAGAAGTACGCGGGGGGCGGCCGTGGCCGTGGCCGAGGTCGATCCGGATCACGGCACGTTGCGGTTCTGCGGCGTCGGCAATATCTCGGGCACGGTCCTGTCGGACCAGGGACCCCGCAAGATGGTCTCCCAGAACGGCACCGTGGGCCACGAGATGCGAAAGGTCAGCGAATTCACCTACCCGTGGCCGGAGAACGCGCTGCTCGTGCTCCACTCCGACGGCCTGAGCACGCACTGGAGTCTGGACGGATACCCGGGACTCTCCCGGCGGCGTCCGAGCCTCATTGCCGGCGTGCTGTACCGGGATTTCAAGCGGGGCCGCGACGACGTCACCGTGGTCGTCGCCAAAGGGGGTAAGCCCGAGGCATGAGCTGGCCCATCATCTCCCTGGGCATCAAGGACGAGCACGACGTGGTGGCGTCGCGCCAGCGGGCCCGGCAGGTGGCCGCCTTGCTGGGCTTCGACGCCGGCGAACAGACGCGAATCGCGACCGCGGTGTCGGAGATCGCGCGCAACGCCTTCCGCTACGGTCACGACGGCAAGGTGGACTTCATCGTCGAGGGGAAGACCGCCCCCCAGGTCCTGGTGGTCAGGATCAGCGATCAAGGGCCGGGGGTCACCGGCCTTCATCGGATTCTCTCTGGCCAGTATCGCTCGTCCACCGGCATGGGACTGGGCATCGTGGGCGCCCGGCGCCTCATGGATCAGTTCCACATCGAATCGGAGCCGGGCCGCGGCACCACGGTGTGGTTGAGGAAGATCTTCCCCAAGCACACGCCGCTGGTGTCCCCGCGGAGTCTGGCGAAGATCGCCGATGAGCTGGGACGGCAGACGCCCCGGACCCCCCTCGAGGAGATCCAGCAGCAGAACCAGGAGCTCCTGCGCACCCTCGACGAGCTGCGGACGCGACAGGAGGAGCTGGCCCGGCTGAACAGTGAGCTGGAAGACACCAACCGCGGCGTGGTGGCGCTCTACGCGGAGCTGGACGAGAAGGCCGACTATCTCCGGCGCGCCGACGAGATGAAGTCCCGCTTCCTCTCGAACATGAGCCACGAGTTCCGGACGCCGCTCAACTCCATCCTGGCCCTGTCCCGCCTGCTGCTGGAGCGGGCCGACGGGCCCCTCACGGGCGAGCAGGAAACGCAGGTCGGGTTCGTGCGGAAGGCGGCCGAGGATCTGTCCGAGCTGATCAACGACCTTCTCGACCTGGCCAAGGTCGAGGCGGGCAAAGTGGTCGTCCAGGCGGTCGAGTTCGAAGTGGCGAATCTCTTCGGTGCTCTGCGCGGGATGTTGCGCCCGCTGTTGTTGAACGACGCCGTGGCCCTCCTCTTCGAGGAGCCGCAGGGACTCCCGCCGCTCGTGACCGACGAGGGGAAGGTCTCGCAAATCTTGCGCAACTTCATCTCGAACGCCCTCAAGTTCACCGAGCGCGGTGAGGTCCGGGTCTCGGCGGCGATGACGCCCGCGGGCGACGCCGTGGTGTTTTCCGTCGCCGATACGGGCATCGGGATCGCCCCCCGGGATCAGCAGCGGATCTTCGAGGAGTTCAGCCAGCTCGACAGCCCGGTGCAGAAGAAGGTGAAGGGAACCGGCCTGGGCCTGCCGCTGACGAGAAAGCTCGCTCACCTGCTGGGCGGCCGGGTGGGGGTCGAGAGTACCCCAGGGGTGGGCGCGACGTTTTCCGCCCTCATTCCCCTCGTCTACCGAGAGCCGGTTTCGGCCGAGACTCCGGCGGCGGCCTGGCAGGCCGATCCCTCCCGGGTGCCGGTCCTGGTGGTGGAAGATGAGGCCGCCGACGCTCTGGTTCTGGAGAAGTTCCTCCGGGGGTCACGGTTTCAGGCGGTCATGGTACGAACCCTCCGGGAAGCCCGCGGGGCGCTGAGCACGGTGAAGCCCAAGGCCGTCGTCCTCGATATCCGGCTGAAGGGCGAAGAGGCCTGGGGCTTTCTGGCCGAGCTGAAAGGGACCGAGGAGACCAGGGGTCTCCCGGTCCTGGTCACCACGACCATCGAAGATCAGCAGAAGAGACTGTCACTCGGCTCCGACGCCTACGGGCTGAAGCCGATCCAGCGACGATGGCTGCTGGAGTCGCTCGATCTCCTGACCAGTGAGAGGCCCGGGGGTCGGATCCTCGTCATCGATGACGACGAAGTCTCTCGCTATCTCCTCCGGGGGCTGCTCGCGGAGACGCGCTGCGCCGTGGTGGAGGCCGCCACCGGCCCCGACGGGATTCGTCTGGCGCGGGAACAGCGCCCGGACGCGGTCCTCCTCGACCTCGTCATGCCGGGCATGACGGGCTTCGAGGTGCTGCAGCAGCTGAAGGCCGATCCCGCGACCGTCGATATCCCGGTCATCGTCGTGACCTCCAAGGTGCTCGAGGAAGAGGAGTATCGACGGCTCGCCCCCTCTACGGCGGCGATCCTTTCCAAGCACGCTGCCTCGCGGGAGGCCGCTGTCAGCGAGATGCGCCAGGCGCTGGCGCAAGCCGGGCTCGAGGGAAGGATGGGCGATGGTTGAGGCGCCGCGGGTCCTCATCGTGAACGTGGACGACTACGAGCCCGCCCGCTATGCGAGGACTCAGATCTTGTGCCAGGCCGGTTTCCAGGTCAAAGAAGCCTCGACGGGAAACGACGCGCTGAGGCTGGCGGCCTCGGAGCACCCGGCGGTCATCCTGCTCGACGTGAACCTGCCGGACATGAGCGGGTTCGAGGTCTGCCGGCGTCTCAAGGCCGACCCGGCGACATCCCTGGTGCCGATCCTCCATCTCTCGGCGACGTTCGTGAACGCAGTGTATCTGGCGTTGGGCCTGGAAGGCGGCGCCGACGGTTATCTGACCGAGCCCGTCGAGCCTCCGGTGTTGATCGCCACCGTGAACGCGCTGCTCCGGATGCGGCGGACCGAGGACGCCCTCCGCGCCGCAGCCCGGCGGTGGCAGACCACCTTCGACGCGATCAGCGAGGGGATCGCCATTCTGAACACGAGCGGGACGATCTTGCAGTGCAATGAAGCTTTCCTGAGGATCTTCGGACGGCCGCCCAGCGAGATCGTCGGCCGCCCCATCTGGGAGCTCTGGGACTTCCCACCGGAGCGGATGGAGCAGCTGTCGTTCTGGCGTTTACTCAAGAACCGGCAGCGGCAGACCCTGGACCTCTCGTTCGGCGATCGATGGTTCCAGGTGACGGTCGATCCGGTCGAGGACGATGGCCTGTTCATCGGCGCCGTGTATATCGTCTCCGACATCAACGAGCGCAAGCGGGCCGAAGAAGAACGCGTGGTCTTACTGGCCCGGGAGCAGACGGCCCGCGCCGAGGCCGAGGCGGCCAACCGCGCCAAGGACGAATTTCTGGCGACGCTCTCGCACGAGCTGCGGACGCCGCTGCAGTCCATGGTGGGCTGGACGCGGTTACTGCGCACGGGGATGCTCGACGAAGCAGCCAGAGACCACGCGCTCGAGGTCCTCGAACGCAACATCAAGTTGCAAGCCCAACTCATCGAGGACCTGCTCGACGTCTCGCGGATCATCGCCGGCGCGCTTCGTCTCGAAGCTCGTCCGGTCGATCTGGTGGAAGTGGTCACCGCGGCGATCGATTCGGTGCGTCCGGTGGCTGAGGCCAAGGGCGTGCGACTCGAGGCCGACCTGGCGGGCGGCGTGGGCTCGCTTCTGGGTGATCCGGCCCGCCTCCAGCAAGTCGTCTGGAATCTCCTGTCCAACGCCGTCAAGTTCACGCCCCCCGGCGGGTCCGTCGAGGTCCGGCTGGCCCGGGCGGAGTCCCAGATCCACCTGACGGTCACGGACACCGGCCAGGGAATCGGCCCCGAATTTCTCCCCTACGTCTTCGACCGTTTCCGCCAGGCCGAAAGTACGCCGTCGCGTTCGCACGGCGGCCTCGGGCTCGGGCTCGCCATCGCTCGTCACCTCGTCGAGCTGCACGGGGGCACGGTGCGGGCGGACAGTCGCGGGCCCGGCCGGGGCGCGACGTTCACGGTGAGCCTGCCCCTCCGGGCCGTTGGGCTCGGTGGCGACACGTGGTCGGCCGCACCGACGGAGAACGATCCGTTTCAGTCCGTGACCACGCTCGAAGGAGTCAACGTCCTCGTGGTCGACGACGAAGAAGACGCGGGCGTGTTGCTGACCACGGTCCTCGAACAGTGTGGCGCTCGCATCGCCGTGGCCAGCTCCGTCAGCGCGGCGTTGGAAGCCGTCGAGCGGCTACGGCCCGACGTGCTGGTCAGCGACATCGGGATCCCGGGCGAGGACGGGTACACGCTCATCAAGCGCGTGCGCGCGCTAGCGCCCGAGCAAGGAGGAAGCATCCCCGCCGTGGCGTTGACGGGCTACGCCCGGCCGGAGGATGCGGTGGAGGCGCTCCGGGCGGGGTTCCAGGTGCATCTCCCGAAGCCCGTCGAGCCTGCCGATCTGGTCCGGATGGTGGCCCAGCTCGTCCGCCGCCCGCGGAAGCCTTAACGCCTGGCGCCCGACCCCGCCCGCAGCTTGTCCTTGAACTGCTCGACGGTCAGCACCCAGGCGATCGAGCGCGACATCAGCTCGAGCGCCATCCAGTGGTGGTCCTTGCCGCGCATGCTGGCCACGCAGTCGGAGATCACGACGGTCTGGTAGCCCCGGTTGGAGGCGGAGAAGGCGGTGGAGTAGACGCAGGTGTCGGTGTTGACCCCGCTCAGCACCACCGTCTCGGCCCGGTACACGCGCCGCAGCAGGAAGTCGAGGTCGGTTTCGAGGAAGCCGTCGAGCGACTTCTTGGTCGTGACGTGGACGTCCTCGGGGGCGACCAGGATGGCCGGCACCTCGGCCTGCGGCGAGCCCTCCTGCCGGTCGGGAATGCGGCGGACGCCGGCCTGGGCGTTCTGGGAGAGCTGGTGCTTGAGATTGATCTGGAAGGTCTGGCCGGCCAGCACGCCGCGCTCGAGCTCGGCCGGGCGCCGCTTGACGTAGACGTGGACGACGGGCAGGCCCTCGCCCCGCGCGAAGTCCAGGAGGTCGCGGGCGTGCTTCATGACCCGCTCGGCCTCGTCGGCGGCCACCGGCGAGGAGGCGACCTCCAGATCGAGATAGTCGCGCTGCATGTCGACCGTGACGACCACCGTGCGGCGGGGCTCGATGGTGAGGAGCGTGTTCATTCGCTCCCGGTAGGCGCTACGGTCCTGGAACTCGACGGGGGGCTTCATGGCGCGTTCCTCCTCGGTGAGCGGGCTCGACCCGACCTTATATTGATGAGCGCCAGGGCCCAACGCAACTGCGATGGGGCGGCTGGCGCTCGGGCCCGGAACCTCGTACACTCTGGCCCGTGCCAGATCTCGCCAGAGGTGACATGACGTGAGGTTCCCGCTGGAGTCCGCCCCGCCCTCCGCGCTCGGCTTCGACCCCAAGGCCCTCGAGCGCCTGCGCGAGCTGCTCACGCGCCACATCGCGGAGGGGCGCTATCCGGGCGCGCAGATCGCCATCGCCCGCCGCGGCCGGCTCGCCCTCTTCACCACCATCGGCGACGCACGGCTCGAGCCCCAGCGGGTGGCGGCCCGCGACGACACCCTCTGGCTGCTCTACTCGAACACCAAGGTGATCACCGCCTGCGCCGTCTGGCTGCTGGCCGAGCGCGGGGCGCTCTCGTTCACCGACAAGGTGGCCAGTCACGTGCCCGGTTTCGAGGTCCACGGCAAGGGCGAGGTCACCATCCTCCAGCTCCTGACGCACCAGGGCGGCTTCCCCGGCGCGGAGGTCCCGCCGGAGGCCTGGGAGGATCATGACCTGCTCCGGCGGTGCGTCTGCAACTTCACCCTGGAATGGACGCCCGGCTCGCGCGTGCACTACCACGGCCGTGCCGCGCACTGGACGGCCGCCGTCCTGATCGAAGCCCTCACCAAGACCGACTACCGCGCCTTCATCCGCGAGAACATCATCGAGCCGCTCGGCCTCGGCGACGAGCTCTTCGTCGGCCTGCCGGAGTTGCAGCAGGCGCGGGCGGCCGACATGCACGAGCCGTCGGCCGACGGCGCCCACCAGGTCCGGCGCGCCGACGAGAACAACGCCGTGTTCCGCCGCGCCGGCGTCCCCAGCAGCGGCGGCTACGGCACGGCGCGGGCCCAGGCGGCCTTCTACCAGATGCTCGTGCAGGGCGGCACGCTGAGCGGCGTGCGCCTGCTCTCGCCGCGCATGGTCGCCTACGTCACGCGCAACTTCACCGGCGACCGCGTGGACGGCTACATGGGCATGCCGATGCACCGTGGCCTCGGCCCCCACTCGCGGGGGACCACCGAGGCCATCCGGGGTCTCGGCTCGCTCGCCTCGCCGCGCACGTTCGGACACGGCGGCGTGGGCTCCTCCTACTGCTGGGGCGATCCCGATTCGGGCGTGTCGTTCGCTTACATCACCAACAGCCGCGTGCCCGATCCCTGGCACAGTGCCCGGCTGGATCTGGTCAGCAACCTGGTCCACTCCGCCATCGAGTAGTGCGGCTCCGACGAACGTCGCCTCACTTCGTTCTCGGACTCACCCAGGCTCGCCTCGGGCCGCTGCGGCCCTGCGGCTTCGCACTCCCGCGCCGATCCTCACGTGGGCCTCGTGACGCTCGTTCGTCTGAGCCGCACCCGCAAGCCTGAGCCCGGGCAGGCGCCATCGATTAGCCCCGATCCGAAATAAGCTCGCAGGTGAAAGCGGCACATGGCCGCGAACATGGGCGGTGTTCAGGAGATGGTTCGACCGCAGCCAGCGCCTCTATAGGAAGACGTGGGTGCGCACGTACCCACCCTGGCCACGGCCG
>DASYUQ010000034.1 GCA_036001065.1 Candidatus Methylomirabilota bacterium | reverse complement strand
CCGCGCGTCGTCCACCACGGGCGCCACCGCGTCCATGCGCTCGGCGAGGTCGCCGCGCGCGAAGACGAGGTCGAGGCGTCCGAGGTCGTCGACGAGCGTCTCGAGCTCGGGGCCGGCCGCCCGCACCGCGTCGGTGAGCGCCTCGAGGACGCGGATGACCTCGGCCTGCTCCTCGCGCTCGGCCTGGACGAGGTCGTTGTTGGCCTCCACCGCCTCGTCGGGCTCCATGAAGAGCGTGGCGCCGCTCTGGGAGCGATCGTGCACGATGCCCCGCAGGCGGCTCCGGGCGCCCGCCACCACGGGCAGTACATAGCGGCCGTTGCGCACGGTGACGTACCGCTCCTGGAACAGGTGCTCGGCGCCCGGCCGCTGGAAGAAGCCCTCGAGGCGGCGCACGATCTCGCGCCGGAGGTCGCGCAGCCGCTGGCGCAGCTGACGCAGCTCACGGCTCGCCTCGTCGCGCACCTGGCCCTCGTCGTCGAGGGACCGGCGCAGGAGGTCGGCGAGGCCCCGCGGGGCGGGCAGGCGCGCGAGCGCGGCGCCGAGCTCGGGCGCGACGGGGACGATGCCCCGGCCATACGCGGTGAGGCGAGCCGCCGCCTCGAGCAAGGGGATCAGCGGTAGCAGGGCGAGGCCGTCGGCGACGGCGCCGGGCGTCGCCGCTTCCCGGAGAAGGGGGCGCACATCGGGAATGACCTCCCAGGGGGGTGAGCCTGCCGTGCCCAGCGCCAGGCGGGCGGCGGCGGTGTCGTGGAGGGCGGCTCGGACCATCCCGAGGTCGGCACTGGGAGTGAGCCCCGCCGCCCGCTCCCGACCCATCGGGGTCCGGGTGTGCGAGGCCAAGAGGGCCCGGACCTGGTCCCATTCGACCCCGCCACTCCCGGCAGCTAGTCGGACATCCGCTCCCGTTTCTTGGCCTTCTTGCGCGCGGCCAGCGTCTTCCGCTTCCGCTTGACGCTGGGCTTCTCGTAGTGCTGGCGCTTGCGCAGCTCCGACATGAGCCCGGCCTTCTCGCACTGCTTCTTGAAGCGCTTGAGGGCGCTCTCGAAGGACTCGTCGGGCTCCACGATGACCTTGGTCACTCGACCCCCCCCTCCCGCGGTCGCACCGACCACTTTCTGGGTAAACGATAACTATATACCATCGGATCGCGCGGTCCGCTACCGAAAGGAGCCTGGGCGCCGCCTTTCCCCGTTGCGTCGTCGGCGTTCCCTACTACACTAGCGGCGCCGTCATGGCGCACTGACGAGAGGAAAGCGAGCCGCTGGGGAGCCCACCGCCAGTCTATACGGTCCTGCCCTTCGTCGCGATGCTCCTCGCGATCGCCGTCTGCCCCCTCTGGGTTCCCCACTGGTGGGAGTCGAACCGGAACAAGTCGCTCGTCTCGGCATGCTTGGGGCTGCCGATCCTCGTCCTCTACCTCGCTCGGCAGCCCGCTGCACTCGTCCACATGGCGGAAGACTACGTATCCTTCATCGTCCTCCTGGGCGGGCTCTACGTCATCTCCGGTGGCATCCTCCTGCGGGGGGACCTCGTGGCCACGCCGTCGACGAACACCGGGTTCCTGGCCATCGGCGCCGTCCTGGCATCGTTCATCGGCACCACGGGGGCCTCCATGCTGCTCATCCGGCCGCTCCTGCAGACCAACCGGGAGCGCCGCCGCGTGAAGCACACTGTCATCTTCTTCATCTTCCTCGTCTCGAACATCGGCGGCATGCTGACCCCGCTCGGCGACCCGCCCCTGTTCCTGGGATATCTGGAGGGCGTGCCCTTCACGTGGACGTTCCGGCTCTGGGCCCCCTGGGCCCTCATGGTGGGCGCCCTGCTCCTGACCTATTTCGTGTGGGACACCACGCAGTACGCCCGAGAGCCGATCAGCGCGCTGCGCCTCGACCGAGCCCAGGTCGAGCCCCTGCGGATGGACGGCAGCCCGAACGTCCTCGGGCTGGGCATGGTCGTGTTGGCGGTCGCCTTCCTGCAGGCGCCGTTCCGCGAGGCCGCCATCGTAAGCCTCGCCGGCCTCTCCCTCTGGCTCACGCCGCGGCAGATCCGGCGCGCCAACAGGTTCACGTACTACCCGATCTCCGAAGTGGCGGTGCTCTTTTTCGGCATCTTCCTCGCCATGATTCCCGCGCTCGAGCTGCTCCGGATTCGGGGCGGGGAGCTGGGCGTGCGGGAGCCCTGGCAGTTTTTCTGGGCCTCCGGGATGCTGTCCTCGTTCCTCGACAACGCGCCGACCTACCTGACTTTCCTGGCGCTGGGGCAGGGGCTCCACCTGGCCAACGAGGTGGTGGGGATGCCGCAGGCGATCCTCGTCGGGATCAGTGTCGGCGCCGTCGCCATGGGGGCCAACACCTACATCGGCAATGCCCCCAACTTCATGGTCAAGTCGATTGCGGATGAGGCCGGGATCAAGATGCCGAGCTTCTTCGGCTACATGCTCTATAGCGGAGGAGTCCTGCTGCCGCTGTTCGTCCTGGTGACCGTGCTCTTCTTCTAAGGTCCCTGGATGAGCCCGAGCACGCGCTCGGCGGCGGCGGCCACCGCCGCGTCGACAACGGGCAGCTCCTCGGGCTCGAAGGGCGCCAGCACGTGGTCCGGGACCTCGTCCTTCCGATCGGGCCGCCCGATGCCCACCTTCACCCGCCGGATCTCCTGGGTCCCGAGCGCCTCGATGACGGACCGGACGCCCTTGTGGCCGCCGTGGCTACCCTTCATGCGCGCGCGGATGGTGCCCAGAGGGAGATCGATGTCGTCGTAGACCAGGATGAGATCGGCGGGGTCCGCGCCCTGTTGGCGGAGCGTCTGGCCGATGACGGGGCCGCTGACGTTCATGAAGGCCAGCGGCTTGACGAGCGCGACTGCTGCTCCGCGCCACTGCCCGCGGGCGACCATGGCCTGGCCGTCACGCCGCCAGGATTTGCCCAGCATCTGCGCGAGCAGGTCCAGCACGCGCTGGCCCACGTTGTGGCGGGTGGCGCGATATTCCGGCCCCGGGTTCCCGAGCCCCACCACCACGTGGGCCACGCCAGCGTGCTCCGCTACTTCTTGGCCTTCTCCTTCTTGCCCTCTTCGGCCGGCGCCGCCTCCTCTTCCTTCGGCTTGCGCTCCGTGAGGACTTCCGGCTCCGTCGTGACCGCCGCGACCTCCGCAGCCGGTACCGGCGGCGCTTCCTCCGCCATCGGCGGGGCCACCGTGACGACGGCCTGGCCCGGGTCGTTCAGGATGCGCACGCCCTCCGGCACCTTGAGATCGGCGACCGTCAGCACGTCGCCGATCATGAGCGCCGTCACGTCGGCGTCGATCCGCTCCGGGATCTGGGTCGGCAGGCACGAGACCTCGACCTCGTGCATGACGGTGTTCAGGATGCCCTGCTGCTCTTTTACGCCCGCTGCCTCGCCCACCGGGTGCACCGCCACCCGGACGGTGATCGCCCGGTCCGCCGTGACCTCCTGGAGATCGACGTGGAGCAGGTCCTCGCTGACCGGATCGAACTGCATGGCGCGAATGATGGCCATGCGCGCAGCGCTCTCGCCCTCGATCTTGAGCGTCAGCAGTTGGGTCGATCCCTGGTGGCCGTGGATGATGCGGAGCACGGCGCGCGGGTCGACGGTGACGGACTCCGCCTTGACGCCGCCGTAGAGCACGGCCGGTACCGCGCCGGCGCGGCGCAGCCGTTTGGCGACCTGACGGCCGGTCCCCTCGCGGCGTTTGATCGTCAGCTCTTGGATCTGCATGGGAGGCTCCCTTTCAGACGAACAGAGTCGACACGGATTCCTCGTCGTGGATGCGACGGATCGCCTCGGCCAGGAGCGGCGCCACGCTGAGCACCGTGAGCCGGGCGGCGCGCTTTTCCGACGTGACCGGGATCGAGTTGGTGACGACGGTCTCCTCGAGCGGCGCGGCCTTGATGCGCTCGATCGCCGGACCGGAGAGGACGGGGTGCACGCCGCAGGCCAGAATCCGGCGCGCGCCCTCGCGCTCCAGCGTCGTCACGGCTTGCACCAGCGTCCCCGCGGTGTCGATCATGTCGTCGATCACAACGGTGTCCCGGCCCCGCACCTCGCCGATGAGGTGCATGGCCACCGACTGGTTGGGCCCCTCGCGTCGCTTGTCGATGATGGCCAGGGCCCCCCGCAGGCGCTTGGCGATGGCGCGAGCCCGCTCGACGCCGCCAGCGTCGGGCGAGACGATCACCGCGTCCTTGAGGTCCTTCTTGCCCAGGTAGTCGATGATGACGGGGGCGGCGAACAGGTGATCGACCGGGATATTGAAGAAGCCCTGGATCTGCCCGGCGTGGAGGTCGAGGGCCAGCACGCGGTCGACGCCGGCGGCTTCCAGCAGGTCGGCGACGAGCTTGGCGGTGATGGGCACCCGGGGTTGCACCTTCCTGTCCTGCCGCGCGTAGCCGTAGTAGGGGAGCACCGCGGTGATGCGCCGCGCCGAGGCGCGCTTGAGCGCATCGATCATGATCAGCAACTCCATCAGGTTGTCGTTCACGGGCGGGCACGTCGGCTGGATCACGAAGACGTCGGTGCCCCGCACGTTCTCGTTGACCTGCACGAACACCTCGCCGTCGGAGAAACGCGACACCTCCGCGTCGCTCAGGGGCAGGTGGAGGCACTGCGCGATCTCCTCGGCCAGAGGACGGTTCGCGGTCCCCGTGAACACCTTGAGGTCGTAGGTCATCGTGCTCCTCGCCAGACGGTGGTTGGGGCGGGAGGATTCGAACCTCCGAATACGGGATCCAAAGTCCCGCGCCTTGCCGCTTGGCCACGCCCCACCGTGAGTCTCCTCATTTGCCGAACCGTTCGCCGCCGGCCCGCCCCGCCTCTGTTCATCAGCTCGCCTCGGGCGGGCGGGACTCTCCAGCGTCGCTCGCCTCGGGCGCAGGGGCCTCAGCCCCTGGCCGCCCTGCGGCTCGCCCTGCGTCCATGGCCCTGACTCGGACCGCGGGGCCGCGCGTCGTCCGCACCGCCCAGCACGCCCACGACGCGCGGGTCAGCCGCGCGCGAATCTGCCGGGCGTGCTCGAAGGAGCGCGCCACGCCGAGGACCGTCGGTCCGCTGCCTGACATGGTCGCGCCCAGCGCGCCCGCCGCCAGCAGCGCCGCCTCCATCCGCCCGATCTCGGGGTGATGCCGGGCGACGACTCCCTCGAGCCCATTGTAAAGGCTCGCCGCCACGCGGGCCGCACGCCTGCTCCGGAGGGCATCCAGCAGCGCCTGCGTGCGCTTGCCGTCCGTATACATCTGGGGCGTGACCCGCCGGTAGGCCTCCGCGGTGCTCGACCCGAATCCCGGGTTCACCAGGACCAGCGCCAGCGCGCCTCCGACCACCGGCTCGAGCGTCTCGCCGCGACCCGTCGCCAGCGCGGTGCCCCCCCGCAGGAAAAACGGCACGTCCATCCCGAGCGTCACCGCGAGGTTCGCCAGTCGCGGCAGGGGCCAGCGCAGGCCCCAGAGGCGGTTGAGCCCCAGGAGCACCGCCGCCGCGTCGGCCGATCCGCCGCCGAGACCTCCGGCGACCGGGACCCGCTTGTCGAGGGTGATCCGCGCGCCTCGCGCGACCCCCGCCGCTTCGCGCAGCGCCAGCGCCGCGCGTACCGCGAGGTTCGTCGAGTCGGTCGGCACGCCGGGAGCGCTCACGCGAAGCGCAAGCGTCTCGGCGTCTTCCAGGATCAGCCGGTCGGACAGGTCCACGGTCTGCATGACCGTGGCGATCTCGTGATAGCCGTCGGCGCGCTTGCTCAGAACCTCAAGAGCCAGGTTCACCTTGGCCGCGGCACTGAGCACGAGGCGACGACCACTCCCCGACCCCCTCGACAAGGCACATCAGCCTAGCACGCGTGCCCGGAGGCGTCAATGTAACCGCTCGGTTTTGGCGCTCTCCGGCACGGTAAATCGGAAGCGGTCGGCCTCGATGCCGGCGTCGAACACCGGGTCGCGGTAGCGGACCGACCCGGTCAGGTACGCCTGCGCCGCGCTCAGGTCGAATCCCAGCGGTCGCCCCTCGGCGTCGCGCAGGTACGTCACGCGCGCCTCGTAGCGGCCCCCCGTGATCTCGAGCTGGCGGACGACGCCGCTCTCGAATTCCATCCAGATACGCTGGCGGTTGACGCGACCGATCAGCTCGAGCGACCGGCCGTACTCGTTCGGCGGCAGCAATTCGGCGACGCGCAGGTCCTTGGGGGGCACCGCGCGCCCGGCCAGCACGCCGACGAGGTCATCGGGATCGAAGGGCAGCTTGAGCAGCCGCGCGGCGGTATCGGCCGTGGCCGGGCCGATGACGGCCTCATTGGACGCCACGTTGTAGGCGGTGAGCTGGCCGTCGTGGATCGTCACCAGGAGCCAGGGCTGACCGAGGGGCGAGAGCGCCTCGAACCTGACCGAGGCCGGCGCCTTCGCCAGCAGGACGCCGGTCAGGGCCTGCTGTTCGCCGCCGCGCTGGAGGCGAATGTCGGCGAGGGTGCGGAGGTCCGAGAAGTCGCGCCAGCGTGCGACCAGCAAGGCGATGGCCCGGCGGGCGTCCTCGGAGATGGGTTGGCGCGGCGGCGGCAGCACGCGCGCGCAGCCGGCCAGCACCAGCAGGAGCGCGGCGCTACTGAGAAAGCCGCGACCGCTCACCCTTGACCCGCTGCTGACGGCTGCGCAGCTCCTCGAGCTTCTTCTTGACACCGTCGGCGGTCGGATCCAGCTGGAGCGATTTCTCCCACGCGGCGAGCGCGTCTTCGGTCAGACCGTTCTTCGCATACGCGTCGCCGAGGTGGTCGTAGATGACGGGATCGGGTTCCTTGGCCTTCTCCACGGCGCGCTTCAGCTCGCGGAGCGCGTCGCCGTAGCGGCCCTGCTGGTAGTACGCCCAGCCGAGACTGTCGATGAAGTAGCCGTTGTCGGGCTCGAGATCCAAGGCCTTGCTGATGAACTGAATCGCCTCGTCGAGATTCTGGCCGCGCTCGGCGTACATGTAGCCGACGTAGTTGTAGGCCTCGGCGTGCTTGGGATCGAGCGCGATGACGCGACGGAACGCGCGGACGGCATCGTCGAACCGCTGCTGCTTTTCATAGACGACGCCGAGCTGGAAGTGGAGGTCCTTGTTCTTGTCGTCGAGCGTCAGGCCTTCCCGGAGCGTCTCGATCGCGCGGTCGTACTGCTTGCCCCGGAAATAAGCCGTCCCCAGATAGAGGAACAGCTCCGGGCGCTTGGGCTCCAGGTTCACCGCCTCGCGCAGCACGGCGACCGCCTGGTCGTGGTGCTTGGCCCGCCCGTGCAGGAAGCCCAGCTGCACCCGCGCGTCGATCGAGCGCGGGTCGAGCCGGAGGATCCGCTCCAGCTCGGCGCGGGCGTCGTCGTCGCGCCCCCCATCCATCAGGGTCGTGGCCAGGAAGTAGCGCGCTCTCAGATTGTTGGGCTCCAGCAGCACGCCGCGCCGGAACGCCTCGCTGGCCTTGTCCCAGATCTTCTGCTCGTAGTAGACGGCGCCGAGCTTCATCCACAGGCGCGCGTCACGGGGCGCGTTCTCGGTGAGCGTCTCGATCTCGGCCTGGGCCTCCTTGAAGCGGCCGAGCCGGATGAGAAGATCGCTCAGGCGCTCCACGAACGCGGGATTGTCCGGGTTGGTCTTGATGGCCCGCCGGTAGATCTCCACCGCCTGCTCGGCCTGGTGCTTGGCCTCGTACGCGTAGCCCAGCGCCGTCCAGGCGCCGTCGTGATCGGGATCGAGATCGACGGCCTGGGTGAGCCGCGCGATCGCCTCGTCGAGGTTCTCGGTCTCAATGGCCAGCCGCCCCAGCAGGAACTGTACCTGGGCCAGCCGCGGTTGGCGCTCGGCCAGCCGCAGCAGGACCGCCCGGGCGCGATCGTAGGCCTTCTGCTCGACGTGGAAGCGGGCCAGCGTCAAATACGGCTCCTCGGCGGTCGGGTTCAGCGCGATGACCTTCTCCAGCTCGCCCTCGGCGTCCGCGTATTTCTTCTGCTGGCGCAGGAGCTCGGCCAGAGTGAGGTGGGAGATGGGATCCTGGGGCGCCAGGGCCACGGCGCGCCGGGCCGCGGCGATGGCCTGCTCGGGCGCATCGGCGCGCGCCAACCCCTGAGCCATCTCGCGCCAGAGGAAGGCCGAGCTGGAGTCGCGCTTGACCGCCTCTTCCAGCGCCACCACCGCATCCTTGAACCGGCCGGCCTGGGCGTAGAGCTGGGCCACGCCGTAGTGGTAGTAGGCCTCGGCGGCCGCGCTCGGTTGGGTCAGCGTCCGCCGCGGGGTCCCGTCCGCCTCGGCCGTCACCCGGCCCTTCATCGCGCAGCCCGCGGCCAGCGCGCCGGCCAGGACCAGCGTCGCGACGGCCACCGGAGACCGCCGCGCCTTCGTCATCAGGCGCCGGGCCGCCCTCCGGAGGTCCTCATCGGCGATGGCGGTCACCGCGTCGTCGATCTCGCGCGCGTCGTCCGCGCTCAGCGGCTTCGGCCGCGGCTGGCCGGCCTGGGGCGCGGCGCTCTCGGGTGGCAGCGCTCCCTGGACGAAACGGAGGGCGCGGACCTCCGGGAAGTGGGCGGCCAGGCGCGCGGTCAGATCAGGCGACCGCAGCGTCAGCTCGTGCAGCCAGGGGGAGTTGTCCACCACGACCTCGAGACAGGCGTTGGCGAAGCGGAGCGGATGCGCCCGCCGCGCGGTGTCGGTGCCGACCATCGCGCTCCACGCCCGGCGGATCCTCTCCTCCAGCAGACGCTCCCGCAACTCGGGCATCGCGCTCAGAATCAGGTCGCCGACAGCGCGCGGCGTCGATTGCTTCACAGGTCGCTATCATATCACCCCCGCATCGCGCGACGTGGCCAGCGTGAGTCGCGCACGGTAAATTGACTCGCCTCCGACCCCCCCTTTATAGTGGCCTGACCCATGGCAAAGCCGCGGCGCGGCGAACTCCTCGAGCTGACGATCGACGATCTCGCGTTCGGCGGCGAGGGCGTCGGCCGCGTGAACGGCTACGTCATGTTCGTGCGCGGCGCCATTCCCGGCGATCGCCTGCGGGTGCGAGTCACGGAGACCCGCGCCCGTTACGGCCGCGGCGCCATCGAGGCGATCGAGTCGCCCTCCCCGCAGCGCGTGGCAGCCCCGTGCCCGTACTTCGGCCGGTGCGGCGGGTGCCGGCTGCAGCACGTGGCCTACGAGGCGCAGCTGGCCTTCAAGGAGAAGCAGGTGCGCGACTGTCTCGAGCGGCTGGGCGCCGTCCCGGCCTTCGAGCTGCGTCCGATCCTGCCGGCGCCCGCGGCGTACGGCTACCGCAACAAGATGGAGTTCACCGTGGCCAGCGCCGGCGGCGCGCCGGTGATCGGCCTGCACGAGGCCGACCGTTACGACGTCGTGCTCGACATCGAGCGGTGCCTGCTCCAGTCGGAGACGATGAACGCGCTCCTCGACGAGGTCCGGACCCAGGCGCGGGCCCGCGGACTGAGCGTCTGGGACCAGGAATCGGGGCAGGGGCTCCTGCGGTTCGTGACGCTGCGGGAGGGGCGCTACACGGGGGCCGCGATGGTGAACATCGTCGCGGCCGCGCCCGACGTGGAGACCCTGGCGCCCGTGGGCGAGCGGCTGAAGGCCCGCGTCCCCGCCACGGCCAGTGTGGTCCTCAACGTCAACGCCAAGAAGGCCGCGGTCGCCGTGGGCAGCGAGGAGCACGTCCTCGTCGGTCGCGACCACATCACCGAATCCCTCGGCGGTCTCACCTTCCAGGTGTCCGCGAACTCGTTCTTCCAGACGAACACCATCCAGGCCGAGCGGCTGTTCGCGCTGGTCGAGGAGGCCTGCGGGCTGACCGGGGCCGAGACCGTCGTCGACCTCTACTCCGGCACCGGGGCCATCAGCCTGCTCCTGGCCCGCCGGTGCCGCCACGTCTACGGGATCGAGGTGGCGGCCGCCGCCGTCGCCGACGCCGTCGGCAACGCGCGGGCGAACGGGATCGAGAACTGCACGTTCCTGGCCGGGGAAGTGCGCCACGTGCTGCCCACGCTGGTGCGGGACGGCGTCCGGGCGCAGATCGTCGTGGCCGATCCGCCGCGCGCCGGATTCCACCCGAAGGCGCTGGGCGCGCTGGTCGCGCTCGGGCCCGCGCGGATCGTCTACGTCTCGTGCAATCCGGCGACGCTTGCCCGCGACGTCGGCGATCTCCTCCGCCAGGGCTATCGTCTGGAGTGGGTGCAGCCCATCGACATGTTCCCGCAGACGCCTCACATCGAGGCGATCGCCCGTCTCCGACGGGCGGAATGAGGCCCCGCCCGCCGGGCGCGCCCCGCCCGGGACCGGGGCCGGGCCGGCCGGGGCCGGTGCCATGAAGATCTACCTCGTCCGCCGCCTGCTGCAGTCGCTCCTCGTCCTGCTCGGCGTGTCCTTCGTCGTCTTCTTCATCCTGCATCTGACCGGCGACCCCGCCCTCGTCCTCCTCCCGCCGGACGCCACGGCGGAAGAGATCCGTCGATTCCGCGAGACCATGGGGTTCAATGACCCGTTCCTCGTCCAGTACGGGCGCTTCCTGGCCGGCGCGCTGCGCGGCGACTTCGGCCAGTCCGTGCGGCACGGCGAGCCCGCGTTCGGGCTCGTCGCCGAGCGCATGCCGGCCACGTTCGAGCTCTCGGGCGCCGCGCTCCTGATCGCGCTCTGTCTGGCCATCCCGACGGGCATCGTCTCCGCCGTCCGCCGCAACACGGCCATCGATTACGTCTCGACGGTGGGAGCGCTGCTGGGCCAGTCGATGCCGACCTTCTGGCTGGGGATCATGCTCATCCTCATCTTTTCCGTGCAGCTCGGCCTGCTGCCCTCGTCCGGGCGGGGGACACCCCAGCACCTGATCCTGCCGTCCATCACGCTGGGGCTCTTCACGACCGCCCGCATCATGCGGCTGACTCGCTCGGGGATGCTGGAGGTGCTCGATCAGGACTACATTCGGACGGCGCGGGCGAAGGGCATGCCCAACCCGCCCATCGTGTGGAAGCACGCGCTCAAGAACGCCGCCATCCCCATCGTCACCATCGTGGGCATCGAGCTCGGCACCCTGCTGGGCGGCGCGGTGATCACCGAGACGATCTTCGCCTGGCCGGGCGTTGGGCGGCTCAGCGTGCAGGCGATCTACAACCGCGATTACCCCGTGGTGCAGGCGGCGGTGTTTCTGCTGGCCTCCACGTTCGTGCTGGTCAATCTGGTAGTGGACGTCGTCTACACCTATCTCGACCCGCGGATCCGACTGCGGTGAACCGCACGGTCGAGGCGGCCGCGCTGCCGGGGGCGGAGCGCTCGCCGGCGCTGCGCGAGTGGGTGGCCTTCGCGCGGCGCCTGGCCCGGCGGCGGACGGCGCTGGCCGGTCTGATCGTCGTCGCGCTCGTGATCGTCACCGCGCTGACGGCGGCCTGGCTGTCGCCCTTCGATCCCATCGAGCAGGACATCGGCAACCGGCTGAAGCCCCCGGGCTGGCGCGACACCACCGGCCAGCTCCATGCACTGGGCACCGACCACCTCGGGCGCGACCTGCTCGCGCGCGTCATCTTCGGGGCCCAGCCCGCGCTGTTGGTCGGCTTCGCGGCGGTCCTGATCTCCGGGATGCTCGGCATGATGGCCGGGCTCCTCTCGGGCTACTTCGGGGGGCGGATCGACGACGTGCTGATGCGCCTGGCCGACATCCAGCTGGCGTTTCCGTTCGTCCTGCTGGCCATCGCCGTCATCGGCCTGCTGGGGCCGAGCCTGTCCGTCATCATCGTGGTCATCGGCGTCTCCAGCTGGGTCGTCTACGCGCGCGTCGTTCGGGGCGCCGTGCTTTCGCTCCGGGAGCGCGAGTTCGTGCAAGCGGCACACGCGCTGGGCAGTCGCGACGGGCGCGTGCTGGTGCGCCACATCCTCCCCAACGTGTTCACGCCGTGGCTCGTCGTCGCCACCCTAGATATGGCGCGCGTCATCGTCATCGAGTCCGCCCTGTCGTTTCTGGGGCTCGGGGTCCAGCCGCCGAACCCGACCTGGGGCGGCATGCTGGCGGACGGGCGCGTCTACATGTCCACGGCCTGGTGGCTCGCGACGTTCCCGGGCCTCGCGATCCTCTTCACCGTGCTGGGCATCAATCTGTTCGGCGACGGTCTGCGCGACACGCTCGACCCCCGCCTCAAGGTCTGAGCGCCGTCGCGCCGGTCACGGAGCCCGGGGCCGGCGCCGGCGCACGATGAGCGTGAAAAGCGCGGCCGGCACGGTGAGCCACAGCACACCCGATGGCACGCCGATGCTCACGTTGAGGACGAGCACGAGGACGCCCCCCGCGACGGCGGTCCACAGGAGTACGGTCGTCGCCGCATCCGCCGCCGCGCGCCAGCCCCGGCGGCTGACCAGCACGGCCGCCAGCGCGCCCGTGGAATCGAGCGCGACGTCCCCCAGGCTGGCGGTACGGGAGATGAAGAAGGACTGGTGAGCCTCGTCGGTGCCTGCCAGGGCGACGCTGATCGCGAGCGCCGCCCAGGCCGCCGCGCGGGCCGACCACCCGTTCCCCCCGACGAGGGCGCGGAACCACAGCGCGGCGAGGGTCGCATACTCGGTCAGGTGGGCGGCCTTGCGGGCCAGGGCGTGAAGCGCATCTCGCTGGAGCGGCGTGGCCCCGGGCAGGAGCCAGGTGAGGACGGGCGCCAGGAGGCGGCCCGTCTGCTCGGCGCTCCCCGCGTCCGACGAGAGCCACAGGACCACGCCCATCCAGGCGATGGGCGGCACCCAAGCGGCGAAACGCACGATCAGGGGAACCTCCTTTGCGCCCAGTCTACTCCCGCGCCCGCCGGCTTCTCGCTCCTGGTCGTGGCCATCCTGGCCATCAAGGAGGAAGGTCGCCCTCATCCCGTCGGCGCCGGTTCGGTTTCCGGCGACGACCGTGATAGAGTTGGCGCGATGCTCGGTGAGATCCTCGACGATCTCTTGACGTCGCCGTCGACCGGGCCGTGCATCACGACGCTCCGCCAGTTCCCGGCGCGCCCGCCCGTCCTGGTTTCCTTCTCCACGTCGCTCGATCCACGGCTGGCGGACGCGCTCCGCGGGCGCGGCATCGGGCAGCTGTATTCGCACCAGGCGCGCGCCTGGGAGCTCGTCGACAAGGGCCACCACGTCGTCGTGGTCACGCCGACGGCGTCGGGCAAGACACTTTGCTACAACCTGCCGGTGTTGCAGTCGCTGCTGGCCCAGCCCGACGCGCGAGTGCTCTACCTGTTCCCCACCAAGGCGCTGGCCCAGGACCAGCTGGCCGAGCTGGAGGAGCTGGCCAAGAGCCTGCCCGCGCTGCGCATGTTCACCTACGACGGCGACACGCCCCAGGACGCGCGGCGGGCTGTCCGGGCGCGCGCCAATCTGGTGCTCACCAATCCCGACATGCTGCATTCGGGGATCCTGCCGCACCATACGAAATGGGCGGTGCTCTTCCAAAACCTTCGTTATGTGGTCATCGATGAACTTCATGCCTACCGAGGCGTCTTTGGCAGCCATGTCGCTAACGTCATTCGTCGCCTCAAGCGCCTCTGTCGGCATTACGGCTCGGCCCCGCAGTTCATCATGGCCTCGGCGACGATCGCCAATCCGCGCGAGCTGGCCGAGCGGATCATCGGCGACAGCGTCGAGGAAGTGTCGGAGAGCGGGGCGCCCACCGGCGACAAGCTCTTCCTCTGCTACAACCCCCCGGTCGTGAACCCCGAGCTGGGCATCCGCGCGCCGTACCTGGGGGAGGCCGCGCGGCTGGCGACTCGGTTCCTCAGGGAGAAGATCCCGACGATCGTCTTCGCCCAGAGCCGGCTGGCGACCGAGGTGCTGCTGACGGCGATCAAGAGCAGTGTCGCCGACAAGACCGGCGACGCCGGGATCGTGCGCGGCTACCGGGGCGGCTACCTGCCCAGCCGCCGGCGCGCGGTCGAGCAGGGGCTCCGGTCGGGCGAGGTGCTGGGCGTCGTGTCCACCAACGCGCTGGAGCTCGGGGTGGACATCGGGCACCTGGATGTCGCCGTGCTGGCGGGCTACCCGGGTACCATCGCCTCGCTCTGGCAGCAGGCGGGCCGCGCCGGTCGGCGGTCCGGCGCGTCGGCGGCGCTGTTCGTCGCCACCAGCGCGCCGCTCGATCAGTTCATGGTGACGCACCCCGACTATCTCTTCGGCACCCCGCCCGAGCACGCCCGCATCAACCCCGACAACCCGTTCATCCTCGTCAACCATCTCAAGTGCGCCGTCTTCGAGCTGCCCCTCGGCCCCGGGGCCGCGGGCGAGGAGTTCGAGCGCTTCGGAGAGGTGGACGTGCGGCGCTACCTGGCTGCGCTCGAAGACGAGGGGTTGCTCCACAGTGTCGGCGGGCGGTGGCACTGGGCCTCCGAGATCTATCCGGCCGACCACATCTCGCTCCGGACGGTCACCAGCGACAACTTCCTGGTCATCGACACCACCGCGCGCGACGACAAACAGACCAAGCGGCGGCAGATCATCGCGGAGGTGGATTGGGGGAGTGCCTTCGCCACGATCTATCCCAAGGCCATCTATCTGGTCGAGAGCGAGCCCTACGAGGTGCAGGAGCTCCGCTTCCGCGAGGACGAGGAGAAGGTCGCCTACGTCAAGCGCGTGACCGTGGATTACTTCACCGACGCCGTCAGCGCCAAGGGCGTGTGGATCCTCCGGCGCCTGGCCGAGCGCGAGCACCCGGCCTACGTGGCCGAGCAGGGCGAGGTGCTGGTGGCCGAGAAGGTCGTCGGCTTCAAGAAGATCAAGATGGCCACGCTCGAGAATGTCGGCTCCGGCGAGGTCGAGCTGCCGCAGCAGGAGAAGCAGACGACGAGTGTCTGGCTGACGGTCCCGCCGGACGTGCTCGCGCGCGTCAGCCCATCTCGGGAGGAGTTGATCGACGCGCTGCGCGGCGTGACGTACTTGCTCCATCATCTGGCGCCGCTCTTCTTGCTCTGTGACGTGCGCGACCTCGGCTCGTGGTTGGGTGACACGACGCCGGCGGAGACCGGTGCCGTCGCCACGCGCGACTCGGCCCGGGCGCGGCTGCTCGAGGCGGAGCAGTTCAAGCCGACGATCTATCTCTACGATGCCCACGCGGGCGGGATCGGGCTCGCCGAACGCCTGTTCGAAGTGTTCCACGAATTGCTGCGTCACGGCCTCGCGACACTCGAGGGCTGCTCGTGCCG